>CAZNIX010000131.1:7244-10755 GCA_964573125.1 uncultured Thermoanaerobaculia bacterium | reverse complement strand
GGGAGGGGCCCCGCAGGACCGCGCTCCTGCGGGGAGGGGGGCTGGAACAGCCCCCCTGAACAGACCGCCTACTTCGCCAGCCGGTTGTAGAGCCAGGAGACGACCAGCCCGCCGAGGAAGCCGTCGATCAGCGCCCACAGCAGGCCGATCAGGCTGCCGAGCGGGGTGATCGCGTAGCCGGGGTAGATCCGGCCGAGGAAGCCGGCCGGGCCGCCGGTCCCCTCGAGCACGATGATCCACCAGGTCAGGCAGAAGACGCCCAGGCCCCAGACCAGGGCGCAGGCGATGGCGAAGGCCTTGACGTTGAGCTTCACGGTCCACCTCCTCCTTGCCGGGCGCGGCCGCGGCGGAGGCGGCGCAGCGCCGCGGCGGCGAGGAGCGCCGCGAGCGCCGCGAGCGCCGCCATGCCGAGGGTCGGGATCTCGAGCACGCCCGCGATCGTGAACACCGTCGGGTCGAGCGGCGCCCCGGTCGTCGGGTCGTCGGTCGGCACCAGGAGGCCGAGCTGCGGGTCGCCGAACTGGCCCTGGTTGATCACCTGCTCGCCGACCATCCCGTTGACCGTGCCGGTGATCGTGAGCGTGACCACCTCGCCGGGGCCGACCGTGCCGTTCCAGGTCGCCAGGTTGGGCGGTATCAGGAGCGCGATCCCGCTGTCGGCCTGCACGACCGGATTGACCACCTGGGGCGGCAGCTCGTCGCGGAACTCGTCGGCCGGACCGTCGAGGATCGGCTGCGGGCCGCCGTTGAAGAGCAGGACCTGGTAGACGACCGTCGAGCCCGGTGCGTGGGGGCCGGTGAGCAGGCCCTTCGACGCGCACGGGGCGATGAACGGCGGCCCGTTGGCGGGGAGCGGGAAGATCAGCGTCGAGTCGGTCGCCTGGTTGTCCGCGGGGTCGGGGTCCTGGTACCCCGCCGGCGGCGTGACGGTCGCGGTGTTCTCGAGCGGGCCGCAGAAGGTCTGCGGCGTGACGCCGGTGACCGTGCAGACCACCGCCGACCCCGCGGGCAGGTCGAGCGTGACGTCGAGGTCGCCGGTGCCGAACTGGCTGCCGCAGTCCCAGCTCGCGCCGACCAGGTTCGCGGGGAGCGCGTCGAGCACCCGCGCCCCGAGCGCGTCGTTGGGACCGGCGTTGGCGACGGTCAGGGTGTAGTCGAGCTCCAGGCCGGCGATCGCCTGGGCGACGAAATCGCTCTTGGTGATCGAGAGGTCGGCGAGGGCGACGACGGTCACCGTCGCGGCGTCGATGTTGTCGTCGAGGTCGGGGTCGGTGACGCCCGGGGGCGGCAGCGCCTCGGCGCTGTTCTCGATCGCGCCGGCGGCCCCGACGGCGACGGTGCAGTCGATGGCGAAAGTGACCGCGCCGCCGGGCGGCAGCGTCACCGGCTCGCTGATGGCGCCGGCGCCGGCCGGGGCGCCGCAGGCGGCGCCGCCGGCGGCCGTGCACTCCCAGGTGCAGGCGAGGACGGCGGGGAAGAGGTCGTCCACCCGCACCGGCGCCGCGTTGCTCGGGCCGGCGTTGACCACGGTCACCGTGTAGCCGAGCGCGCCGCCCGGCGTCGCCGTCGTGCGGTCGGCGGTCTTGGTCAGCGTCAGGTCGGCGACCCGCCGCAGCGTGTCGGTGTCGGTGGCGGTGTTGTCCGCGGGATCGGGGTCGACGACGCCCGCGGGGGTCGCGACCGTCGCGGTGTTGGCGACCTCGGCGCCGGCGAGCGCGGGGTCGACCGCGCACGCGACGGTGTAGGTCACCGTGCCGCCGACCGCCAGGCTGACGAGCTGGTCGATGTCCCCCGCGCCGCCGGCGGCGCCGCACGCCGAGCCGGCGGAGGCGGCGCACACCCACTCGCAGGCGAGCCCGGCCGGGAAGTCGTCGACCACCCGCGCCCCGGTCACCGCCCGCGGGCCGGCGTTGGTGGCGGTGATCGTGTAGACCGAGGTCTGGCCGGTAACGGCCTCGGTGGCGCCGTCGGTCTTGGACACCGCCAGGTCGGCCTGATCGGCGCAGACGACGGTGTCGGTGTCGGTGGCCGCGTCGTTGCCGGGGTTGACGTCGGTGCCGCCGCTCGTCACCGCGACCGTCGCGGTGTTGGCGATCGTGCCGGCGGCGGTGGGGGCGACCGCGCAGGCGGCGGTGAAGGTCACCGTACCGCCCACCGGCAGGCTCACCGTCTCGTCGAGGTCGCCCGCGCCCGCGGCGGCGCCGCAGGCCGCGCCGCCCGCTGCGGCGCAGCTCCACTCGCAGGCGAGCGCCGCGGGGAAGTCGTCGCGCACCCGCGCCGCGGCGACCGGCAGCGTCCCGACGTTGCGCGCGACGATCGTGTAGGTGGTCGTGCCGCCGCAGGTGACCTCGCTCCTGCCGTCGGTCTTGGTCACCGCGAGGTCGGTGCGCTCCTGCGGCGGCGGGGGCGGCGGTGGGGGCGGCGGTGGGGGCGGTGGCGGCCCGCCGCCGAGCTCCTCGAAGACGCAGAACGTGCCGGCATCGGTGCCGGCGTCGTCGTCGCGGTAGGCGCCGGCGAAGACCGAGCCGTCCGCGATGCCGACCGCGAACCCCAGCTCGTCGCCGGCGCCCGGGGTGGCCGCGACCAGCCGGAAGCGGGCGACCCACTCGCCGTTCTCGAGCTCGAAGAAGTAGGCGGCGCCGGCCCCGGCCAGGCCCGAGACGGCGCCGAAGCGGGCGCCGGCGACCACCGCGTCGCCGGCGAGCGCGACCGAGGAGCCCAGCTCCTCGCCGGCGGCGAGCCCGGGCGGCAGGAGCTTCGCCTGCTGGCTCCAGGCGCCGCCGGCGAGGTTGAAGACGTAGGCCGCCCCGGCGTTGACGCCGGCGCCGTCGTCGAGCCGCGCGCCGATCGCGGCGCGGTCGCCGGCCACCGCCACCGACGAGCCGAAGAGACTCTGCGGCCGGCGGTCGGCGGCGGTCAGCTTGGCGGTCTGGACCCAGCCGCTCCCCTGCCGCTCGAACGCGTAGACCGCGCCCGCCTGCGCGCCCCCCTCGTCGGCGAACGGGGCGCCGACCAGGAGCGTGCCGCCGGCGAGCGCGACGGCGAAGCCGAAGCCGTCGCCGGGGGCGCCGTCGGCGGCGGTCAGCTTGTGCGTCGCACCCCCGAGCTCGAAGACGTAGACCGCGCCCGCCGAAGAGCCGCGGTCGTCGTCGCCCGGCGCGCCGGCGGCGACCGTCGCGCCCGCGACCGCGACCGACCGTCCCAGCTCGTCGCGCGCGCCGAGCCCCTGCGGCACCAGCTTCGCGGTCTGCGCCCACGCCGCCCCGCCGCCCTCGAACACGTAGACCGCGCCCGAGCGCGTGCCGACCTGGTTGCGGAACGGCGCGCCGGCGGCGATCCGCCCGCCCGAGATCCCGACCGCGAACCCGAGCTGGTCGCCGGCCGCGCCGTCGGCGGCCAGGATCTTCGCCCGCTGCCCCCAGGCGCCGTTGCCGCCGCGGGTGAAGACGTAGACCGAGCCCGAGTCCGCCCCGCGGTCGTCGTCGAGCACCGAGCCGACCGCCGCGGCGTC
>CAZNIX010000131.1:0-7234 GCA_964573125.1 uncultured Thermoanaerobaculia bacterium | reverse complement strand
GCGAGCGCGCAGGCGAAGAGGTCCCCCGCCGCGGCGTCCGCGGTCTGGATCGTGACGCACGCCTCCGGCGGCCCCGGAAGCTGCGCCCCCGCCCCGGCGGGAGCCAGGAGCGCACCGACCCCGAGAGCGGCGAACCGCGCCGCCCGGCCCAAGGCCCCGTGGCGCGACGGACGGAACATAGCTAAGCCCAAAAAGCTCCGGGGGATAGTAGCATGGCGGGGACCGCCCGCCCGTCCCATCGGGGCTGCTGATGGTGTAGCGTGGAGAATCGAGGAACCTCCAGATGGCCACGACTCCTCCCTTCCCTTGGAGTTCGACCTGGGGAAGCAAACAGGAAGCCGACCTCACCGAGGACGCGCTTGACCGCCTGAGCGACGACTACCAGGAGATGGCCCAGACGGTCGCGGCCTTGAGCCTCAACCAGTTGCGCCGCGAGTACCAGGTGGTCGAGGACATCGAGGACGCCCTTGACTGAGCGGATCCACGGCCTCGCCCGTCATTTCGTCGTCAGCACCTCCACCGCGTCCCAGTCCGGCGGCGGCGGCTCGAAGCGGTAGCGGCGGCAGCGGGCGAGGAAGACCGCGGCCGGGCCGTCGTCGGGGTGGGCGGCGGTGAGCGCCTCGAAGATCTCGGTGGCCTCGTTGAAGCGGCGGCGGCGGTAGGCTTCGAGGCCGCGGGCGAAGGCCTCGGCGCGCGCCTCCTCGGCGGGCGGCGCCGGCCGCAGGGCGAGCAGCTCGAAGAGCGCCACCGCCTCGGTCTTGCCCTTGACCCGCACGCGGTCCAGCTCCCGGAAGAGGAAGTCCCAGCCGGCCGCCTCGGCGGTCGCGCCGGTGACCAGGATCTCGCTGCCGTAGAGCTTGTTCAGCCCCTCGACGCGCGAGCCGAGGTTGACGTTGTCGCCGATCACCGTGTAGTCGAAGACCTGGTCGGAGCCCATGTTGCCGACCGACATCACGCCGCTGTTGAGCCCGATCCCGATCCCCAGCTCCTGGCCCTCCGCGAGCCGCCTCTCGGCGCGCCAGCGCTCGTTGAGCCGCACCAGCTCCGCGCGCATCGCGAGCGCCGCCTCGCAGGCGCGCGCGGCGTGGTCGAGCTGCGCCACCGGCGCGCCGAAGAACGCCATCATCGCGTCGCCCATGTACTTGTCGAGGGTGCCGCCCTGGGCGAGCACCAGCCGGGTCATCGGGGTGAAGAACTCGTTGAGCAGGCGGACCACGACCTCCGGCGGCAGCCCCTCGGCGAGCGTGGTGAAGCCGCGGATGTCGCTGAACAGCACCGTCATCTCGCGCTGCTCGCCGCCGAGCGCCAGCTCGCGCTCGGGGTCGCGCAGCATCTCCTCGACCACCGCTTCGGAGACGTAGCGCTGGAACGCGCGCCGGATCCAGCGCGCCCGCGCCTCGACCGTGCCGACCTGGTAGCGGAGCGCGGCGACCAGGGCGACCCCGCCGGCGAGCACCGGCGGCACGACCTGCAGGTGCCAGCCGGCGAAGCGGAAGGCGAGGTGGCAGGCGAGCGGCCAGGCGAGGACGACCGCGATCGCGGCCGCCGAGCCGATCAGGTAGCGCCGGCGGCGCTCGACCGCCGAGACCAGGAGCGCGACCAGCGGCCCGATCGCGAGCAGCGCGACCAGCGACCAGCCGTACTGCACCGCGGTGTCCTGGAGGAAGCGGCCGTTGAGCAGGTTGTCGGCGGCGGTGGCGTGGACCTCGACCCCCGGCACCTCGCTGCCGAACGGGGTGGCGGCGAGGTCTCCGACGCCGGTCTCGGTGGCGCCGATGAACACCAGCTTGCCGTCGAACGCGCCGGGCGGCGCAGTGCCGGCGAGCACCGCCAGGGCCGGGTGGGTAGGGAAGCTCCCCGCCGGGCCGCGGTAGTTGATCCACAGCCGGCCGGTCTCGTCGGCGCGCACCCGCCGCTCGCCGATCCGGATCTCCGGCAGGTCGCCCTGGTAGGGCCCGATCGAGAGCGGCGCCTCGAGGTACTCGGCGACCGCCGCGAGCGCCAGCGCCGGGTAATAGCGCCGGCCGTGCTCGATCACCAGGTCGTAGCGCCGCTGCACCCCCTCGGTGCGCTCGTTGCTGAAAAAGCCCTGCGCCGCCGCCTCGCGCTCGAAGAGATCGAGATTCGGCTCGGCCTCGGGCCGGCTCCCGATCGAGCGGTAGGGACCGCCGCGGACGACGGTGAACGCCCAGGCCGAGAGATCCCGGTCGTCGCCGCCGGCCGCCGGCGCGTAGCAGGCGGCGCCGGCGTCGGCCGGCAGCGGCGGCCCGCCGTCGGTCGCCGCGGTTTCCCCGCGGCGGAAGAAGTAGCCGAGCACCACCCCGCCGGAGCCGCCGATCGCCGCGGCCAGCGCCTCGTCCTCCGCCGCAAGGTTGACTCCGGGCGGCGAGCGCGTCGGCTCGGAGAGCACGATGTCGAGCGCGATCACCCGCGCCCCGGCCGCCCCGAGCCGCTCGATCAGCGCCCCGAGGCAGGTCCGCGGCCACGGCCAGCGCCCGAGCGCCTCGACGCTCTCGGCGTCGACCGCGACGATCGCCACCCGCGGATCCGCCGCCTCCGCCCCGCGCAGCCGCATCTGCAGATCGGTGACCACCGCCTCGACCGGATCGAGCAGCCGCGACAGCTCGAGCCCGAGCACGACCAGCGAGGCGACGAGCCCGAGGGCGAGGGCGGTCCAGCGGTGGCGGCGGCGGGGGCGGGGCATGATGGGACCGCGGGGGAGAAAGGGCCCCGGCGGTGCGCTCATCCTAGCTTCTGGGCGTGCCGGCGCAGGTTTCGTGCTACATTTCAGGGCGTCGCTTGCTGTCGAGGAGCTGGTACCGCCGAGGAAACACTGCGGAGAATCGCGCCATGACCCCTCGCTCTCCGGAGATCACCATCCCCAATGTGCGGCTCGGTCTCGACGAGCTACTGGGCGTCATCCAGAGCCTCGACGAGCCGTCGCGCGCCCGCGTCGCCCAGGCGCTCGCCGACGCCGAGATGGATGCTCGCTTCAAGGACCTGATCCAGCAACTGGCGGCGCAGGTCCCGGCCGAGGACATCACGGACGCCGAGATCGACGAAGAGGTCGAGGCGGTACGCGCCAGCGCTCGGTCGGCATGAAGCCGCGGATCGTCGTCGACACCAATCTGTGGATCCGTGCGCTCCTCGGTGGTCCCCGCTCCTTGCCACTGCTGGAGGCATGGCGCGCCGGGAAGTTCCTCGTCCTCATCAGCCGACCCCTGCTCGACGAGCTCGAATCCGTCGCACAGCGGCCCCGCCTGAGGCCCAGGCTCGAAGCAGCGCAGGCGGAGACTCTGCTGGAGTAGTTGCGCTGGCAGGGGGCGTGGGTGGAACCGACGGCGGTTCCCCCTCGCTGTCGTGACCCCAAGGACCATCCGGTCCTATCTACCGCGATCAGCGGCCATGCCGATGCGATCGTCTCCGGCGACGGCGATCTGCGCGCCGACGATGCGCTACGCCAGGAGATGTTGGACCTTGGCGTCAGGATCTGGGGCGTGGAGACCCTGCTTTCCGAGCTGCGAGGGGACTCGGAGGAACAACCTCAACCGCCTCAGCCCGGCCCCGCGCGCGAAGGTGGCGGCTCGTCGGGTTCGACCTGATGGCGGCGTGCGCGGGCGATAGCGAGCCGCGCAGGCACCCGAGCCATCGAACGTCACCGTTTCCTCGCAAGCAGGAGACGCTCCGCGAGATCGGTGACCACCCATTCTTCCGCGATCAGCCCGTCGCGGAATCGACTGGTGAACATATCGCGCCACACGACCTGACGACCAGTGGCAGGAAAGCCCATGTAGTCCACCTGGTGCGTGCCTCGCAGCGTCCTCTGCCAGGCAACTCGATCCTCCCCTTCGAGGAGGATCTCGACTTCGACCTGGAGATCCGGAAAGCCGCGCCGTAGCATGCCGAGGAACCTACGGATCGCACTGTGACCCCCAGCCATGTCTTGGTCCGTCAGGTGGGCGACATAGTCCGGCGTGAAGAACTCGCCGACGGCATCCAGGTCACCGTTGGCGATGAGCGCCGAGTTGGCCGCTTCGATGATCGATGCAAGTGACCGGTCCATACGACGGCTCCTCGTTCGTGACACGACGCATGCGGACGGCGTTCTAACGAGCCCAGCCCTACCCCCGCGCCGGCGGTGGCCGCCGACTGAGATCTCGATAGACCTCGCTCCGGTGGCCGATCCGGAGTATCCACAGCTCCTCGTCCCGCAGGGCGAAGACCACCCGCCATGCACCGACCCGGAGCGACCAGAGCCCGGCACGGGTGTATGCGAGGGGTTTCGCGAACTGCTCGGGGTGCCGGCCGAGCTTGTGCTCGATCGCCAGCCTGATGCGCTTGCGGGTCGGCCGGTCGAGGCGGGGAAGATCGTCCGCGACGACCTTGGGATGATAGAGCAGCCGGAGGTTCACGACCCCGGCTCAGCACCAGACGTCCTCATGGCGGACGGCCTGGCGGCGATCGAAGGTGGCCAGGCGCTCCTCGCCCTCCCGTGCCCAGTAGCGCTCCTCTTCCTCCTCGCGGAAGCGGGCCAGGACGTCTCGCACGAGGAGGGAGACCGACTTCCCCTCCTCCTCCGAGCGGCGCCGGAGCCAGTCGGCCAAGTCTTCGTCGATCACCGTCGAGATCCTCGGGTTCGTTGCAGGCATCGACTCACCTCGCGGGAGTGTAGCACAAGTGCTGCACCGTCTCGCCCTTCCTACCCCCCGCCCCGCGGAGGTGGCGGGTCGTTCGGTTTGGCCTGGCCCTGGGCGCCGGAGGGGTCGTTGGGGCGGTCGTCGCGGCGCGGCGGGAGCTGCGGGTCGGCCGGGCGGAGCGGGGTGTCGTCGAGCGCGTCCTCGTGGGGGGCGGTGATCTCGGGGGGGAGGGCGCGGACGGCGGCGGCGCCGCTTTCGGGGTCGAAGGGGGCCGGGTCGGTCGGCGGGGCGCCGCGGCGGACGGTGGTGAAGTAGCCGGCGCGCACGGCGACGGTTCCGCCGGCCTTCGAGGTCACGTCGGCCTCGTCCTCCTCCACCCACACCGTCACCGCGTTGAGGTCGGCGACGTCGATCGCGAGGATCGTGCCCTTGACGCCGATGGTCGCGGTCGGGGTGTCGACTTCGACCTTGCCGCGGAAGGCGCTCGAGAGCGCGAGGCGGATCTTGCCGATCAGCACCGAGAGCAGCGAGTCGGACGCGCCGGTGGCGGCGTCGACCTCGGCGCGGTCGATCACCACCTCGGCGTTGGCGCCGAGCTGGAGCGAGCCCTCCTGGCCCAGCGTCATGCTCGCGAAGGAGTCGCGGCCGGTCGCGATCTTCATGTCGAGCAGGACGGGATCGGCGACCTCCATCTGGGCCGGGGTGCCGCCGGGCGGCGTGCCGGTGACCTGGTTCACCACCTCTACCATGATCCCGACTTCCTCGGCGGCGGCCGCGGGGGCGAGGACCAGGACGATCGCTGCGGCGAGGGCGGAGCGGGTCATCGCGGAGCGTCTCATCGCGCACCTCCGAGCCACGACCAGCGGAAGCCGACCGCCACCACCGTGCGCTCGTAGTCGAAATCGAAGAACTGTTCGGCCACCGGGCCGAGGTCGGCGTCGCGGTCGGTGTAGACGGCGCGGGCGGTGAGCAGGAAGCGCGGGGTGACCGCCCACGAGAGCGCCGCGCCGAGGCGGGTCAGCGAGTCCTCGCGCACCTCGTCGACCGGGAAGATCCCGAACAGTGGGTTCGATTCCACGCCGTCGAACTCTACCCGCTCGACGCCGCCGGTGAGGGTCAGCGTCCACGCCTCGCCGAGCGGCAGCGCCAGCTCGGCGCGGCCGCGGACCGAGGAGCCGTCGAACGCGGCGCCGGCGTCGCGCTCGCCGGCGGCGGCGGAGAGCCGGAGGGTGCGGTGGCGCGCGCCGAGGTAGAAGGTCTGCTCCAGCTCGGCCTCGGTCTCGGTGCCGCTCGCCTCGAAGACCCCGGCGGCGTCGCGGTCGAAGTCCTGGTCGCGGTAGGCGGCCGAGAGCCGGGTGGTGCCGGCCGCGCCCTCGCGCACGAAGAGCGAGGCCGCGGCGGCGGTGGTCGAGAGGTAGCCCTCGCCGTCCAGCTCGTCCTCGTTCACCGCGCCCTGGAGCAGGAGGCCGAAGCGCGGGTTGGCGATCGGCACCCGCAGGTAGCCGAGCGGGCCGGCGAGGAAGCCTGAGGGATCGCCGCCCCAGGCGACCTCGACCGCGGCGCCGAAGCGCGCGAAGTCGAGGAAGTCGAAGGTGTCGAAGGCCGCCTGGTAGGCCTCGCCGACCAGCGACACGGTGACCGCGCCGCCGCGCACCGGCGCCAGCGCGAGGCGGGCGCCGGCGGCGATCACGGTGTCGGACTCCGGCCCGTCGAAGAGCTCGCCGCCCGGGCCGGCATAGACCACGCCGTCGGCGAGCAGCGCCGGGTTGGAGTCGTCGCCGATCGAGGCGCGCAGGTCGAACTCCCACGGCGGCACCTCGCCGAAGCGGTCGAGCGCGGCCGCGGGTGGCGCGGGCGCTGCCGCGGCGGGCTCTTCCTCCCCCGCGGCCCGCCGGCGCGCGCGGTCGAGCCAGGCGCGGAAGGTCTCGTCAGCGGGGTCGGCCTCGGCCGCGGCGGCGAAGCGCTCGGCGGCCTCGGCGTAGTCGCCTCGGTGATAGGCGGCGAGGCCGTGCGCGAACGCGACCTCGGCGTCGGCGGAGGAGGCGATGGCCGCGGCCGGCAGGGCAAAGGCCGCAGCAAGCACGATCGCCAGGACCAGGCGCACGGCGGTCGCGGTCTGGAGCGGACTCCGGACGGCGCGCGCCGAACGCGAGCGCGGCGTCACCGGGAACGCATCCGCAGTCGTCGGCGCGGCCGCCGGCGGCACCGGGACTCCATCCGTCGCGGCGGCCGCCCGCGGCATCGGGAACCCATTCGCAGCCGTCGTCGTCGGCGGCATCCGGGGCGGAATCGTGGTCGTTCTCATCGCGGCAGCCCCCTCACCTGCTCGCCGAGGCGCCCGAGGAGCGCCCCGAACCGTTCGCGATCGTATCCGGGTCGCGTCCCGAGCGCGCCGTCGAGGGCGTCGAGGGTCGCGACCAGGCCGGAGCGCGCGACCGCCGGGCGGCGAGCGATCAGCTCCCCGGCCAGGGCGTGCGCCGCGAGCAGCGTCTGCGCCGCGCCCTCCCAGTCGGACGGCGCGCCGGCGGCGGCGAGCGCGGCGAGCAGCGACCGCGCGCGCGCCTCGTTCCAGCTCACCGCCGCGATCTGCGGCTCGA
>CAZNIX010000130.1:0-10791 GCA_964573125.1 uncultured Thermoanaerobaculia bacterium | reverse complement strand
GCGGGCCGCGAGGCCCGGAGCGCCGGCAGCAGGCCGCAGGCGAGGCCGGTGGCGAGCGCGAGCGCGGCGGCGAAGGCGAGCACGGCGCCGTCGAGGCGCACCTCGTCGAGGCGGGGGACGCCGCCGCCGCCGAGCGCGATCAGGGCGTCGACGCCCCAGGAGGCGAGCAGCAGCCCCAGGCCGCCGCCGGCGGCGGCGAGCAGGAGGCTCTCGACCAGGAGCTGCTGGATCAGCCGCCGCCGGCTCGCGCCGAGCGCGGTGCGCAGCGCGATCTCGCGCCGGCGGGCGGCCGCGCGCGCGAGCATCAGGTTGGCGACGTTGGCGCCGGCGATCAGGAGCACGGCGCCGACCGCGGCCAGGAGCACGAGCAGCGCCGGCCGCACGCCGCCGACCGTCTGCTCGTGGAACGGCACGAGCCGCGCGCCGCGGCCGAGGTTGTCGTCCGGGTGGTCCCGCTCGAGCCGGGCCATCACCGCGGTCACCTCGGCCTGGGCCTCGCCGAGGGTGACGCTGGGGGCGAGGCGCGCGAGCACGAGCTGGTTGTGGACCCCGCGGTGGTCGTCCCCGGCCTCGACCGCGGTGAACTCCGCCGGGATCCAGAGCTGCTCGGGACCGGGCGGGATGCCGGCCTCGGAAGGCATCACCCCGACCACCGTGCGGTCGATCCCGTCGAGGCGCAGCCGGCGGCCGAGGATCTCCCGATCGGCGCCGAAGCGCCGCCGCCACAATCCCTCGGAGAGGACGACCACCGGCTCGCCGCCGGCGGCGTCCTCGGCCGGCGTGAAGCCGCGCCCAGCGACCGGCGCGAGCCCGAGCGCGGCGAAGAACTCCGACGACGCCCGCCCGGCGGGCAGGCGCTCGGAGTCGCCGTCGCCAGTCAAGGTGAGGCCGACCGGCTGCAGCGCGGCGAGCGCCGAAAACGCCCGCGTGCCCTCCCGCAGGTCGAAGAAGTCGGGGATCGAGACCCCCTCCTGGTCGGTGCCACGCAGGCGGTCGGCCTCCCACAGCCAGACCAGCCGGTCCGGCTCCGGGAAGGGCGGCGGGCGCAGCAGCACGCCGCGCACGACCGAGAAGATCGCGCCGTTGGCGCCGATCGCGAGCGCGAGCGTGGCGACCGCGACCGCGGCGAAGCCGTGGCGGCGGCCGAGGGTGCGCAGGCCGATGCGGAGGTCGCGCAGGAGGTGTTCCATCGCCGGTCTCCCGTGGTCGCGAGTTGGCTCGGGCGACGGAGGAAGCGAGATCCGTGCCGTGCGCGAAGTGCCGGCGGCGCGGCGGTCGGACGGGCGCCACGCCACGCGCCGGTGTCCGCTGACGGGACGCGCGGGTCCGGCCGCGGACGGTGGCCGCTCCACCCGTAGTGTCCAAACTACTGAGGACACGAGCCGTACCGACCCTCTTCGACCGCCGGTGCTAGACTGTCGCCCTCCCGGCCCGCCCGCAGCGCCGCCGCCTCTCCAGGAGACCTCCCCGATGGCCGATCTCGGCATCCGCCGCGAAGACAAGAACCGTTGGGAGCGCCGCGCCCCGCTCACCCCCTGGCACGTCGAGGAGCTGGTGCGCGAGCAGGGGCGGAGCGTGGTCGTCCAGCCCTCCGAGCGCCGCATCTACGCCGACGAGGAGTACCGGGCCGCCGGCGCCGTGGTCGCCGAGGACCTCTCGGGCTGCCGGGTGATCCTGTGCATCAAGGAGGTGCCGCCGCACCTGCTCCTCCCCGCCAAGCCCTACCTCGCGTTCTTCCACGTCATCAAGGGCCAGCCGCAGAACATGCCGCTCCTGCGCCGCGCGCTCGAGCTGCGCTGCACGCTCGTCGACTACGAGAAGGTCGTCGACCGCTCCGGCCGGCGGCTGATCTTCTTCGGCCGCCACGCCGGCAACGCGGGGATGATCGACGCCCTGTGGGCGCTCGGGCGCCGGCTCGAGGCCGAGAGCGTGGCGAGCCCGTTCGCCGACGTCCGGCCCGCCCACGCCTACGGCAGCCTCGCCGAGGCGACGGCGTTCCTCGAGACCGCGGTCGGCCCGCGCATCCGCGAGCAGGGGATCGGCCCCGGCCTCCACCCTTTGGTCGTCGGGTTCACCGGCGGCGGCAACGTCGCCCAGGGCGCCCAGGAAGTGCTCGATCACCTGCCGGTGGTCGCGGTCCATCCCGACGAGCTGCCCGGACTCGCCGCCGATCCCGGCCGCTCCCACCGCGCGCTCTACAAGGTGGTCTTCCGCCGCGACCAGCGTGTCGATTTCGCCCGCCACCTGCCGCACCTGACGCTCCTGGTCAACGGCATCTTCTGGGCGCCCGGCGACCCGCGGCTGGTCACCCGTGAGGACGCCGCGCGCCTCTGGGGTGGCGGCCGGACTCCCAAGCTGCGGATGATCGCCGACCTCTCGTGCGACGTATTCGGGGGCATCGAGATCAACGTCCGGATCACCGAGCCCGGCGCCCCGGTCTACGTCTACGAGCCGGCGACCGGCGCCGTGCGCCTGGGGGTCGAGGGGCACGGGCCGGTGATCCTGGCGGTCGACAACCTGCCGTGCGAGCTGCCGCGCGACGCCAGCGAGCACTTCGGCGACGCGCTCTTCCCGTTCCTCGCCCCGCTCGCCGCCGCCGACTACCGGGCCCCCTACGACCGGCTCGGCCTCCCGCCCGAGCTGCTCGGCGCGGTGATCGCCCACGCCGGCGAGCTGGCGCCGCCGTTCGTCTATCTCGAGGCGGCGCTCGCCGAGCACGCGCCGGTGGCGGCCGCCGCGGTGGGGTGAGGCGGGGCGGAGCCGTCTTCCCGCGGGAACGCCGGCGTCCGGCCGCGGAGACGAACGGGCGCGTCGCGCGAGCCGTCCCGACCGCGGCTGCGGCTCGACGTCGAATCGAAAAAGCCTGCCGAGTCCGAGCTTTCCCCTCGGCCTGTTCGCCGCTCCCCGGCGTCGAGCCGGTCGGACGCGGGACCTGGCAACCCGGTTGCACCGCGTCGGCACCGACTCGACCGCTGATCCCAGGAGGAGATGAGATGACCATGCAACACCGCCCCGCCCCCCGGCGGTTCGTTCTCGGCATCCGGGTCGCGCTCGCCGCCGCGCTCACACTGGCGCTGGCGGCGCCGGCCTCGGCGGCCCGCTTCGTGACCCCGCTCGACGACCTGATGGGCTGGACGGTGCGGGTGTTCACCACCGACGGCGCCGTCATCGACGGCGAGGTGGTCGCCGCCCGGACGCGCACCCACGGGCTCGACCGGATCACCATCGCCGACGGCTCCGGCGCCAAGTGGCGCCTGCGCGCGGACGATGTCCGGGTCCTCGTCCTCTCCGTGGGCGCCGGCACGCCGCTGCCCGAGGACCTGGCCGACCTGCTCGCCCGGGTGATCCGGCCGGACTACGAGCCGACACGCGAGGTGAGCGAGCTGCTCTTCGAGCCGGTGGCCTGGCCGAAGAAGGGGCTGCTGCTCCAGCGGGTCAACCCCGGATTCGACCGGCGCATCCAGGTCTACGCCGTTCCGGCGGACAGAAAGCCCGATCCCGAGCCCGAGGACTTCACGAGCTACCGCAACACGCTCCTCTACCGCACGCTGCGCGGGGACGAGTGGAAGAACACCTACGTGGCGGTCAAGGACGGCGCCGAGCCGATCGAGGTCGACGCGAAGTGGTACGGCCGGTCGTTCGAGCGGCTGTTCGGAGACTGCCCGGCGGTGCTCGACCGCTACCCGCCCGGCGACCGCGAGTTCCGCCACTTCGCCGACCACGTGCTCGCGTACGAGATGCACTGCGGCGGCTGACGGCGACCGGCCGCGGCAACCGGGCGGTGCTGCTCACGCCCCGGTGGCGGCGGCGGCGGGCGGCTCGCCGAGAAACCCGAGCCGCCCCCGAGCCGCCCCCGAGCGTCAGTCGACCTCGAAGCAGCTCTCGACCGCGGTCTGGTTGCCGCTTTCTTCGCGCACCAGGACCTCGACCTTGATCTCCTCGCCCTCGGAGGTGAGGCCGCCGGGGAGGGCGACCTCGGTGACGTCGGGCGGCAGCACGATGGCGAAGCTGAGCGGCTCCCCCTCCTCGCGCTCGACGACCACCTCGTAGCGGACGACCTCGATCGGCTCGCCGGTGCGGCCGAGGTCGGGGTGCGACTCGTCGACCGCGTCCCACGAGATCGTGAACGGTTCGCTGATCAGCGGCAGCTCCTCGTCGCAGGACTCCGGCAGGAGCGTGCCGTTGACCGCGAGATTGCCGACCGGGGCCGGGATCAGGTGGGTGACGGTCGCCGTGCTTTCCAGCTCGTCGCCCTCGAGCGTCACGCCCGAAATCTCGTACTCGCCTTCCGGGAACCGGCGGAAGAAGCGCTCGGGAGGCAGCTCGTCGAACGTGGGCTCGGCGCTCTCGAAGAACAGCTCGGTCAGGCCCTGGGCGCGCAGCCGCCCGCGGACGTGGATCAACAGGGTGGTCTGCCCGTTCGGGGTTTCGATCTCGAGCGTCCGCCAGGGCTCGCCGTCGATCAGCGCGTGGATGCCGAGGTCGCCGTCGGTGTCGTTGAGCTCGAAGAAGATGTTGGCCTCGTCGAACGGGATCTCCTCTCCTTCCTCCTCGCCGGCCCGGCTCGCCGGGACGACCAGGACCAGGGCGGCCAGCGCCGCCGAGAACACGAACAGAGCGGGAACGTGACTCTTCATTGCGCAGTCTCCTCTCGGATCGGTGGTTTAGCTCGTCGCGCGTCCCCGTCCGCGGCCGCGGTTTCTTCGCGCATGCAAACCGTTCGATGCTCGAAGGGAGGCGATCCTTCGGCGGGCGACGGCCGGTCGACTCGTCCTGCCGAGCCAACGCGGCGTCCGGGGGCGCCAGGTCCTGCAATGCGTCTTCACCGGCAAGCAGGAGCCGTTCCGCTGCGTCTTCGAGGGGGGCTCAGGCGCGGTCGTCCGTGGTCTGCTGCCATCGGAGGGAGCCGACCCCGGCGAGTCAAGGCGGCGCCGTGAGCGCCGGCGCGCGCTTGCCCCCCGGGCCGGCCCTGGCACACGGAATGCTTAGCTCGATGTTGGACGACACGGAGGCAATTCCAATGTCCAACACGACATCCAAAGCAACGTGGCAGCGGTGGATCCCGGTGGTCGTCGTCGGTGCTTTCCTGGCCGCGTCTTCGCCCGCGGCCGGAGATTCGCGCTGGTACCTCGCGGGGAAGCTCGGTCAGGCCAGCGTGGAGGAGAACTTCGGACCCCCGGTCCTCGGGTGGAGGGTCGACGGCGACGACTCGGCGGCGAGCATCGAGGTCGGCTACGCGCTCCATCGCTACCTCGGGATCCAGGCCGGCTACCACGACTTGGGCGCCTACGAGGGCCGCCCCCGGCCCTGCCCGCCGGGCGA
Source organism: uncultured Thermoanaerobaculia bacterium (assembly GCA_964573125.1). Classification (GTDB taxonomy): domain Bacteria; phylum Acidobacteriota; class Thermoanaerobaculia; order Multivoradales; family JBCCEF01; genus CAVSQV01. Next base: position 5,469 of record CAZNIX010000130.1, on the reverse strand, counting down.
GGACTGCCCGCGGACGCTAATCGCCCCGCCGCCGGCGCTGGTTCCCGCGTACCCGGTCGACGCCGAGTTCACCGGGTTCTCGCTGTCGGCGGTGCCGCGCTGGCCGGTGACCGAGCGGTTCTCGGTCTACGGCAAGCTCGGCGTCCTCGACTGGGAGGGCAAGCTCTCCCCCGCGCTCGACGTCCCCCAGCGCGTCGAACGCCCGTCCGACCAGGATCTGCTGGCCGGGATCGGCGCCGAATACGCCTTCCCGAACCGGCTCGGGGTGCTCGTGGAGTACGAGACCTCCGACCTCTTCGACACCGTGAGCCTGGGCGCGAGCTGGCGCTTCTGACCCGGTGGTCCCCGCCGGCGGCGCCGCGGTTCGACGCCGCCGGGGCGACCTCGAAAGGCGACACCCCGGGCGTGGCGGAGGACGTTTCCGCCGCCCGCCCCGGCTTGGATGCCATCCCTTGCGGGTGTGCGCCTTACGGGCACACGTCGAACGTCCGGGTATCCTGCGCTCGCCGCAGCTCGACCCCGAACAACGCCACCGGCCGCGGCCGCCGCCGGCCGTCGCACAGCGCGTAGCCGCCGGCCGGCCCGAGGGTGCAGTCGGCCCAGATCGCGAAGTCCTACTCCCGCTCCCGCCCGCGCCCGGCGGTCTACCAGTCGCCGTGGCGCTCGCGCATCGCGGCGTTGAACTCCTCGGACTTGCCGGGGGCGATGCTCAGGGTCCGCCAGGCCTCGCCGGCGAAGTGGCGGGCGAGCTGGGCGATCTGGCCGGCGTGGTAGGCGGCGTGGTTGAGGTTACGGTGGATCGCCCGCAACACAGTGTGGGGCTCGCCGCGGATGGCGATCGTGCGCTCGAGGTCGGCCGGCCCGAGGGCGGCGAGCGACGCGAACGCGATGCCCCACCCCTCCTCCCAACGCGCCTCGATCGAGGCCCGGGTCTCGTCTGCGGCGGTGAACTCGCTGTCGCGGTCGCGGTCGCGCTTCTCGCCGTCGGTGGTCAGGAAGTCGCGCCAGCGCGAGCGGTGATTGCCCGCCAGGTGCTTCATCAGCACGGCGATGCTGTTCTCGCCGCCGCCGAGCGACGTGAAGAAGTCCTCGTCCGAGACCTGCGCCGCCGCGCGCTCGCACATCCGCTGGTACTGGCGGAACAGGGCCTCGATGTCGTCGAGCCAGGCCTGGCCGTCCACGGTTCGTGGCCTCCCGTTGGCAGTCTACCGGCTCGCGGGCGTCCTGGATCTCCGGCGAGCTCCACCCGCACCGGCCCACTCTTCACCAGAGGGCGATCACCGCCACCGCGACGTGGATGGCGACGCCGAGCGCCGCGGCGCGGCCGAAGACGGCGGACGGGAGCCGCCGCGAGCCGTCGCGCAGCGCGTAGCCGCCGACCGGCACGTAGAGGCAGAGCGCGGAGATCAGCCCCGGCGAGTAGGTCGCGGTGCCGAGGCTGCCGAGGGCGTGGAAGACGGCGTTGACCACCACCACCGTCGCGAAGGTGGTGACGAACCACCACCAGGAGGGCCGCCGGATCGCCACCACCGTCAGGACTGCGAAGAGCGGCCAAACGATGCTGTTGAGGACGATGAAGCGGGTCGTGCTGACCGGCATCCCGAGCGCGTCCTCGGTCCAGACGGCGAACTCCCCCCACCACTCCTCGCCGATGTGGAGCAGGAAGCCCAGCGGCAGCAGCAGCGGCCACCAGCGCCACGCGGTGGGGCGCTGGCGGCGCTCGGGGCTCATTTGGGCTACGGTAGCACCGGCAGTCCGCGCCGAACATCACGACGACGCCCCTGCGGCGTCGTTCCACTTCCCGCCCGCGCCCACCCTCGGAGGCCCAGCCGCCGGGCAAAAGGCTTGACGGGCGATCGACATGGGCGTATTTTGGAGTCGCAGATTCCCAAAATGGCCCGAAAACGGAATCGTCAACTCCGAAAAACACCGCGTCGAATGAGAGTCCATCAACGCTTCTTGCAGCTCCCGAAAGGCAGCTTCTTCCTCTTCGGTCCCCGGGGCACCGGCAAGTCGACCTGGCTGCGCGAAGTCCTCCCCGAGGCGCTCTACCTCGACCTCCTGCAGCCCGATCACTACCGCGAGTTGAAATCGCGCCCCGAGCGCTTGCGGGAACTGGTGGCCGCCCAGCCTCCGGAGCGCGCGGTGGTCCTCGACGAGATCCAGCGCGTCCCGGAGCTGCTACCGCTGGTCCACGCCCTGATCGAGCGCGATCGGGGGCGCCGCTTCGCACTCACCGGCTCGAGCGCGCGCAAGCTCCGCCGGGGCGGCGTCGATCTGCTGGCCGGGCGCGCCGTCCGCGAGACCCTACACCCCTTCATGGCGGCCGAGCTGCCCGATTTCGATTTCGAGCGCGCGCTGTCGATCGGCCTGCTCCCGCTGGTGGTCGCCGCGCCCGAGCCGCGCAAGGTCCTCGACGCCTACGCCAACCTCTACCTCGACGAGGAGATCCGTTTCGAGGGCTATGCCCGCGAGGTCGGCGATTTCGCCCGCTTCCTCGAGGCGGTGAGCTTCTCCCACGCGGCGGTGCTCAACGTCGCCGAGGTGGCGCGGGAATGTGAGGTCCAACGCAAGACGGTCGCCAGCTACGTCGAGGTGCTCGAGGACCTGCTGCTCGCCTTCCGCCTCCCCGTCTTCACCCGCCGGGCGCAGCGCATGACCACGGCCCACCCCAAGCTCTACCTGTTCGACTGCGGAGTCTTTCGCACCCTGCGGCCGAGCGGCCCCCTCGATCGCCGCGAGGAGATCGACGGCGCCGCCTTCGAAGGGCTCGTCGCCCAGCACCTGCGCGCCTGGATCGCTTACTCGGGCTTCGACGGCCGGCTCTCCTTCTGGCGCACCCCGAAGGGCAACGAGGTCGACTTCGTCGTCTACGGCGGCGGCGGCTTCTGGGCGCTCGAAGTGAAGAACTCGAAGCGGATCCGGCCGCGAGACCTGAGCGGCCTCAAGGCCTTCGCCAGCGACTATCCGGAATGCACGGCGGCGCTTCTCCACCGCGGCACCGAGCGGCTGTTGATCGACGGCATCCAATGTCTGCCCGGTGAGGAGTTCCTGCGCCGGCTTCATCCGGAGCGGCCGCTGCTGGACCCGCTCCCGGCCGCGTCTCGAAGTTCCCGGTCCGGGCAACAGTAGACTGGCCTCCCGGCGATGGAACCTCACGAGCCCGCTTCACCGACCCCTCCGCCGTGGGAGGTGGTCTTCGACGAACAAGCCCTCGATGATCTGCGGGGGCTCGACGCGGCTATTCGACGCCGGGTGCGCACGAAGCTCGAATGGCTGGCGGAGCGGGCGGATCAAGTACGGCTGGACCCCCTGCGCGCTGGTCTGGCCGGGCTGTTCAAGCTGCGAGTCGGTGACTGGCGACTGGTCCTCGGCCGCGATGAAGAACGCCGGCTCATGGTGGTCCACGCGATCGCGCACCGCCGACACGTCTACAAGATCGCCGGCGGCCGGCTGGGGGAATGAGCCGACGAGAATCAGCGTCGCTCGACAGCGCCGAAAGCCTCGCTCAGCGAGACCGTCTTCGCCTCCTTCCGGTACCGGCCAATGCGCTCCTGGATGAGCTGAACGAATTCGGACCGCAGCTCCAGACCTTCATCTGGATCGCCCAGCAACTCGACGAGCCTCTCGTCGACCACCTCGGCGATCAGGGCTCGCAGCTCAGCGGGGGTCAACTCGGCAACTGTGGCAGCCATGTTCTCGGCCTCCAGTAGGGGGACATCGGCGATCCTCGCCGCATACTTGCCGCGGACCAGTTCCCCGAAGTCTGAGCGCTTGTAGTCGGGCCGCAGTTCGTCGACCGCCTTTGTCCACTCGAACCGCACGCCCGACATGCTACCGCAGAGTGAACCGCGGCCGACCGCCCTGTTAGACTGACCTCGCCCTCTGGCATCGAGGCACCCATTGCTCCGTCACGACCCCTCCGACCCGCGGTTCACCTACGGCGACTATATCCGCTGGAGCGGCGACGAGCGCTGGGAGCTGATCGACGGCGGGGCCTTCCCGATCAATCCGGCGCCCTCGCGGCGCCATCAGGAAGCCGTGGTCGGCCTGGTCGGCCAGATCGCGCCCCAGGTCCGGCGCGGCCCCTGCTGGCTCTACGTCGCCCCCTTCGACGTCCGTCTCCCCCGGGGCGCCGAAGCCGACGACGAGGCCGACACCGTCGTCCAGCCCGACATCGCAGTGATCGCCGACCCGAGCAAGCTGGACGCGGCAAGCGGCCGCGGTGCGCTCGACTGGATCGTCGAGGTCCCCTCCGCCGGCATCGCGGCCCGCGACCGGGTCCAGAAGCGCGACCCCTACGAGCGCCACGCCGTGCCGGAGTACTGGGTGCTCGATCCCGACGGCCGGCGGTTGACCATCCACCGGCTCGACCCGGCGACCGGACGCTACGCAACCACTATGACCGAAGGGTCCACCGGCACCACCTCGCGGGCGTCACTATCGACTGGTCGCTCGTCTTCGCTTGGTAAGCGCGATCCGTCAGCGGCGAGCGACTGATGACCGGCTACGACATCCACATCTTCTTCAGCGACGAGGACCCCGGCTACATCGCCGACATCCCGGAACTCAGAGCTTGCTCCGCATTCGGCGCCCACGCCGGAGCAAGCCCTCGTAGAATTCGAGCGGGCGAAAGAGGCCTGGCTCGCCGCAGCCAAGGAGACAGGACGGCGCCTCCCTGCGCCGCGGCACGGTCCGGTCATCGACCAAGCCCCCAGGTGAGCAGAGAATGAACCCGAAGCACCTCGGGAGCGACTTCGACGAGTTCCTGCGCGAGGAGGGGCTGCTCGACGACGCCGAGGAGGTCGCCTCGACCCGGGTACTGGCTGATGGGTACTCTCAAGCTTCGGCCCCGCTGCCCGAATCCAGCCGCCGCTGCTGGGCTCACACTCTTGGTGACTGCCGTGGCGGCAGGTCGAAGGAGCACCTGATCTCGAGGGGACTTCTTCGTTCAGAACCGGTTGTCGTATCCGGACTCGAGTGGTGCCGAGAGCCCAGGGCCATACCGGTATCAGGCCTCGCATCCAACATTCTCTGCGCGCACCACAACTCTTCTCTCAGCCCAGTCGATGCTGCCGGTATCCAGGCGATGACGGACCTCGAGAAGTTTCTACAGGTCCGCGGCATCCGCCGCAGCCGCCAGGATCTCCGCCAGCGGGAACTTCAACGTTACGTCGTCGAGGGACTACTGCTGGAGCGCTGGATGCTCAAGACGATGATCGACATCGCCTTCGAACACGTCACACCCGGCGGCGCCAAGTGGTCGCCACCTACCGAATGGGTCCAGCTGGCGTTCGGTAGACGCTCCTTTCCTGCGCGGTGCGGGCTTTACCTCAGCGAACCGGTTGCCTCGGTCCTCGCGCTGGAGCGGAACAAGCTTCGGATCGAGTTCTTGACGCAGGACGGAATCCAAATCGTATCTGTTTACCGCCCGCCTGCCCCACGCGGCGGCTACTGAAGGAGGATCGT
>CAZNIX010000129.1:0-10812 GCA_964573125.1 uncultured Thermoanaerobaculia bacterium | reverse complement strand
GCTTGTGCTGTTTGCCCCATTGGGCAATCGCATACAGGCTGCGCGCCCCGCACGCCATCGCACATACCGCCATCGCCAACACGCTCGCCAACTGATAGCGCCTGCCCTGCCGGCCTCGCGGGGCCGCCCCCCCCGCGGCCGTCGGCTCAGCCCGCCAGCCGGACCAGCGGGTAGCCCGCCGGCGGCAAGCCCGCGGGCTCGACCTCCAGCTCGTAGCGGCCGGGCGGCAGCGCGCGCAGGTCGGCGAGCGCGATGCCCATCCAGCCGTCGCGGTCGCGGAAGCCGCACAGCCAGCGGGCGGCGGGCCAGGGGCGGCCGCCGATGCGCACCTCGGCGCGCTGCACGCGCTGCGGCAGCAGGCGTCCGACGGCGGCGCAGGCGGTGGCGATCACGGCGCCGTCGCCGGGCTCGGGCGGGCGGCGGAAGTGCACCGTACGGCGGCTCCAGCCGGGACCGCGGTCGCCGCCGCGGGCGAGAGCGAGGGCGTGCGCGCCCTCGGTCAGGTAGGGCACCCGAACGGTGGCGACGAAGCGGTCGCCGTCGACGACCGCGCCCGCGAGCGCGGGCATCCCCTCGCCGTCGAGCTGCAGCCGGGGCAGCCAGCGGCCGCCGAGCAGCGGCAGGCGCCGCGGGTCCCAGCGCCGGAGCCGGCCGGTGACGACCAGCGGATCGGTGACCGTCTCGCCGTCGAGCGGCAGGTCGAGCCAGGGCGCGGCGGGCTGCGCCGCCGGCTCCGGGCCGTCGAGGAGCGCGTGGGCGGCGCCGCCGGCGACCGCGGCGAACCAGGGCGAAAGCCGCCGGCGGCCGTCCTCCAGGCACGGCCCGCAGCCGGGCGCCGCGGCGTGCTCGAGGTGGGCGCGGTGGAGGAAGTCGTCACGGCGGCGGAAGCCGTTCCAGCGGCGGTCGTCCATCCCGGCGGACCTCCCCGGCGGCGGGAACCGCCGGCGATCATGCTTCGAAGCCATGCCAACAATGCTTCTATGGCATTCATACGGGTGAGGCGGTCACTGCGTCACAGCGCGCGGCGGCGTTGACACCCCGCGGTGCGCTCCGTAGGCTGGCCGCTCGTCCGTCGCCGATCGCTCCGGGCCGAACCCGGTCCGCAACCGCACCCGTGAAGGAGGCCGCGATGCTCCGAACCGTCCTCGATCCCCGCCCCACCGCCCGCGGCGTCGGGCTCGCCGTCGCGCTCGGCGCCGTCCTGCTGCTCGCCGTCCCGCCGCCGCCGGCCGCCGGCCACGAGGAGGGCGCGGCCGAGGCCGGGCTGGCGCGGCAGGAGGAAGCCGCGGCCGAGCCGAAGGAGGACGAGAAGGGCGAGAAGGGCAAGAAGGGCGAGAAGGACGAGAAGTGGGACGTCGACGCGCCCCGCGGCCCGGCGCGGGCGGTGGCGATCGACGTCGACGAGGGGACCTGGATGAGCGTCGACGTCGCGCCCGACGGGCGCGAGATCGCCTTCGACCTGCTCGGCGACCTCTACGCGCTGCCGATCGCGGGCGGCGAGGCGCGGGCGCTGACCTCCGGGTTCGCCTGGGACGAGCAGCCGCGCTACTCGCCGGACGGGCGCTGGATCGCGTTCACCTCCGACCGCAGCGGCGGCGACAACGTCTGGGTGATGGGGCGCGACGGCACGGACTCGGCCGGGGTGGGGCCGCGGCAGGTCACCGACGAGAGCTTCCGCTTGCTCAACAGCCCGGCGTGGTCGCCCGACGGGCAGTGGATCGCCGCGCGCAAGCACTTCACCTCGACCCGCTCGGCCGGGGCGGGGGAGATCTGGCTCTACCACGCGAGCGGCGGCAAGGGCCTCCAGGCGACCGAGCGCCGGAACGACCAGAAGGACGTCGGCGAGCCGGCGTTCTCGCCCGACGGGCGCTACGTCTACTTTAGCCAGGACACCACCCCGGGCGCGGTCTTCGAGTACAACAAGGACCCCAACCCGGGCATCTATACGATCCGCCGGCTCGACCGCGAGAGCGGCGAGATCGTCGATCTGGTCGGCGGCGCCGGCGGCGCGGTGCGGCCGACGCCGTCGCCCGACGGCACCCGCCTCGCGTTCATCCGCCGCGTGCGCGGCGCGACCGTGCTGTGGCTCAAGGACCTCGAATCCGGCGAGGAGTGGCCGCTCTGGGACGGCCTCGACCGCGACATGCAGGAGACCTGGGCGATCCACGGCGTCTACCCGGGGATGGCCTGGACGCCCGACTCGGCGGCGGTCGTGGTCTGGGCCGGGGGCAAGATCCACCGCGTCGACGCCTCGACCGGCGCGGCGGCGGCGATTCCGTTCCGCGTCCGCGCCGAGCGCACGGTCGTCGAGCCGCTGCGCTTCCCGGTCGCGGTCGCGCCCGAGCGCTTCGACGTCCGCATGCTGCGCTGGGTGACGGTGTCGCCGGCCGGCGACCGGGTGGTCTACCAGGCGCTCGGCAAGCTGTGGGTCAAGGAGCTGCCGGAGGGCGCGCCGCGGCCGCTGACCCACGGCACCCCCCTCGGCCCCCTGGAGTTCGATCACCACCCGTCGTTCACCCGCGACGGCCGCTGGGTGGTCTACACGAGCTGGAGCGACCGCGACCTGGGGACGGTGCGCGTGGTGCCGGCCGCCGGCGGCGCCGGCCGCGCGCTGACCGCCGAGCCCGGCCACTACCACGAGCCGGTGGTGTCGCCCGACGGCCGCTGGCTGATCTATCGCAAGGGCACCGGGGGCGGCCTGCTCAGCCCGCTCTACTCGGACGAGCCGGGGATCTACCGCCTGCCGTTCCGCCCCGAGGGCGGCGGCGCGGCGGCCGAGCCGGAGAAGGTGACCGCCGACGGCGTCCAGCCCCACTTCGGCGCCGATCCCGGGCGGGTGTTCGTGCTCCGCTTCGGGGAGAAGGAGCGGACCCTGGTCTCGCTCGAGCTCGACGGGAGCGACGAGCGGGTGCACGTCAAGAGCGCCAACGCCGGCCGCTTCCGGGTCTCGCCGGACGGCCGCTGGCTGGCCTGGCAGGAGCGCTACCAGGCCTACGTCGCGCCGTTCGCCGCCACCGGGCGCACGGTCGAGCTGGCGCCCGACAACCACGCGCTACCGGTCCGGCGGGTTTCGCGCGACGCCGGCGACTGGCTCGGCTGGTCGGGCGACTCCTCGGCGCTCCACTGGTCGCTCGGGCCGGACCTCTACCGGCTGCCGCTCGCCGAGGCGTTCGCATTCCTCGCCGGCGAGCCGCCCGGGCGGGCGTCCAAGGCGAAGCAGGGGCAGGGCGGGAAGGCGGAGGACGGGGCGGCGGAGGACGGCGAGGCCGGCGCGGCGGGCGCCGGCGGCGCCGCGGGCGAGGAGAGCGCAGGGGCCGGCGCGGCCGCCGCGGCGGAGGCGGACGGCGGCGAGGCGGAGGACCGGGCCGAGAGCGAGGCCGAGGACATGGCCGAGGACAACGACGAGGGCGACGACGAGGGCGAGGACGAGGAGGAGGTCTACGCCAAGGCCGAGGTCACGCCGATCGGCTTCGACGCCGTGACCGACCGGCCGTCCGGCACGCTCGCGCTGGTCGGCGGCCGGGTGGTGACCATGGCCGGCGCGGACGGCGGCGTCATCGACGACGGCGTGATCGTGATCGAGCGCGACCGCATCCGCGCCGTCGGCCGCCGCGGCGAGGTCGAGGTCCCCGCCGGCGCCCACGTCGTCGACGTCGCCGGCCAGACCGTGATCCCCGGCCTGATCGACGTCCACTGGCACGGCGACCAGGCGGCGGGGGGCGTGATCCCCGAGCGCAACTGGGTCGACCACGCGAGCCTCGCGTTCGGGGTGACCACGCTCCACGACCCGTCGAGCGACACCGCGACCGTGTTCGCGGCGTCCGAGATGGCGAAGGCGGGCCTGATCCTCGCGCCGCGGATCTACTCGACCGGCACCATCCTCTACGGCGCCGAGACGCCGTTCATGGTCGCAATCGACGGCCTCGACGACGCCCGCGCCCACCTGCGGCGGATGAAGGCGGTCGGCGCGTTCAGCGTCAAGAGCTACAACCAGCCGCGCCGCGACCAGCGCCAGCAGGTGCTCGCCGCCGCCCGCGAGCTGTCGATGATGGTCGTCCCCGAGGGCGGGTCGCTCTTCCCGCACAACATGACGATGGTCGTCGACGGCCACACCGGGGTCGAGCACTCGCTCCCGGTGCCGCGGGTCTACCGCGACGTGCTCGCGCTGTGGGGCGCGACCTCGGTCGGCTACACCCCGACGCTCGGGGTGGCCTACGGCGGCCTCTTCGGCGAGACCTACTGGTACGCGACGACCGACGTCTGGGCGCACCCGCGGCTCGCCGCGTTCGTGCCGCGCGAGGAGCTGGACGCCCGCGCCCGCCGGCGCGTGCTCGCCCCCGACGGGGAGTGGAACCACTTCGCGGCGGCGCGGGTCGCCGCCGACCTCCGCCACGCCGGCGTGCCGGTCCAGGTCGGCGCCCACGGCCAGCGCGAGGGGCTGGCCGCGCACTGGGAGCTGTGGATGCTGGTCCAGGGCGGCATGACCCCGCTCGAGGCGCTCGCCGCGGGCACGATCGACGGCGCCCGCTACCTCGGCCTCGACGGCGACCTCGGCTCGATCGAGCCCGGCAAGCTCGCCGACCTGGCGATCCTCGCCGGCGACCCGCTGGCCGACGTCCGCCGGAGCGACCGCGTCGAGCGGGTGGTGCTCGGCGGCCGCCTCTACGACGCCGCCACCCTCGACCGGCTGTGGCCGGACCCGTTGCCGCGGGAGCCGTACTGGTGGCAGCGCGGCGGCGACGGCCGGCTGCTGCTCGCCCCCGGCCGCGCCGCCGGCGCGCCCTGAGGCGAGATCGCAGGAGGCCCCGGAGGAGCGGGCACGGTCCACGACCACGACGGCCTGAAGCGAGATCGCAGGAGGCCGCGGAGGAGCCGGTCCAGCTCGGCGTCGAGGCGCTCGCGGCGTTCGACTCGGACGGCACAGTCCACGACCCGGACGGCATCGACGGGGCGAGTCGCCGACGCGAGGCTCGCCGCGCCGCGTCATTCGACCTCGAGCGGCCGGGTCTCGACCTCCCAGCGCACCGGGCCGTCGTGGCGCGCGAGGCGCACGGCGTGGAACGGCCGCTCGGAGACCACGCACACGATATGCGCCGGCGGCGGCTGCTCGAGGAGATCGACGACCAGGCCGCCGTCCTCCTCGGCGACGCCGCGGAGGGTCACCCGCGAGATGCACCCCTGGGTGGGCATGGCGGCGGCGAGGATCATCTCGCGCTCGAAGTCGACCGCCGGCGCCTCCTCTTCCCTTCCGCTATCGCTCGTGAGGTCGTCCCATACGCGCTGCCAGGCGGCGGCGTCGCGCACTACCGCGCGCACCTCACCGCCGCCCTTGCCCGGCACCGAGGCCTGCTCGATGGTCGTGAACGGGACCTGTCGAGGCTCCGCGGCGTCGGCGGGTCCGCCGGCGCCGCCTGCGCTGCCGCAGGCGAGCAGGGCCGCGGCGGCGGCCGACGCGGCGGTCACCGCGATTCCCGAACGGTTGCCGGCAGCGCCGCGGGCGAGCCGGGACGCGCTCGGCGCGCCGTGGGCCGCGCCGGGGGTGGGGGGACGTCGCATGGCTCCGCCTCCTTCGCCACCGAGGTCCGGTCCGACACCGCCGGCGCCAGACCTCGGATGTGGCATCGTGTCCGCGCCGCGCGTGTCAGTGTAGCGCGCGATGACCGGTCGACCGGAAACGAGCGTACCGAACCCGCCATCGCCGGACCGCGCCGCGTCGGCAACTGCGATCCGAGCGCGCCGTCCGACCCGGAGGGATCCGCGATGACCATCGAGAGCGTCAACCCCGCCACCGGCGAGATCGTCGAGACGTACGAGGAGACCGCCCCGGAGGAGGTGCAGGAAGCGATCGAGGCCGCGCACGCGGCTTTCCTCAACTGGCGCGAGCGGAGCTTCGCCGAGCGCGCCGCCTGCATGGCCGCGGCAGCGCGCGTGCTGCGCGAGCGCGCGGACGAGTACGGCCGGTTGATGGCGGTCGAGATGGGCAAGCCGGTCCGGGACGGCCGCGCCGAGGCCGACAAGTGCGCCTGGGCGTGCGACTTCTACGCCGAGCACGCCGAGCGCTTCCTCGCCGACGAGCCTGCGGCGACCGACGCCGCCCGGAGCTACGTCGCCTACCGGCCGCTCGGCGTCGTGCTCGCGGTCATGCCCTGGAACTTCCCGTTCTGGCAGGTCTTCCGCTTCGCCGCCCCGGGGCTCATGGTGGGCAACGCCGCGCTCTTGAAGCACGCCAGCAACGTCCCCGGCTGCGCGCTCGCGATCGAGGACGTCTTCCGCCGCGCCGGCTTCCCGGACGGGCTGTTCCGGACGCTCCTGATCGGCGGCGGCCGGGTCGCGGAGGTGCTCGACGATCCGCGCGTGCGCGCCGCCACCCTGACCGGGAGCGTCGAGGCCGGGCGCGCGATCGGCGGCGAGGCCGGCCGGCGGATCAAGAAGACCGTGCTCGAGCTGGGCGGGAGCGACGCCTACCTGGTGCTCGAAAACGCCGACCTCGACCACGCGGTGCCGGCGTGCGTCGCGAGCCGCCTGGTCAACAGCGGGCAGAGCTGCATCGCGGCGAAGCGCTTCATCGTGCCGGCGTCGATCGCCGGCGAGTTCACCGCGCGGTTCGTCGCCGCGATGCGGGGCAAGCGCGTCGGCGACCCGCTCGACGAGGCGACCGAGGTCGGCCCCCAGGCGCGCAGGGACCTGCGCGACGAGCTGCACCGGCAGGTCGAAGCGAGCGTCGAGCGCGGCGCCCGGCTCCTCCTCGGCGGCGAGGTGCCGCCCGGTCCCGGCGCCTTCTACCCGCCGACCGTCCTCGCCGGGGTCGGCCCGGGCATGCCGGCCTACGAGGAGGAGCTGTTCGGGCCCGCGGCGGCGATCATCGAGGTCGCCGGCGAGGAGGAGGCGATCCGGGTCGCCAACGACAGCCGCTTCGGCCTCGGCGCCGCGGTCTTCTCCCGCGACCGCGAGCGCGCCGAGCGGATCGCCGCCGACCGCCTCGACGCCGGCTGCTGCTTCGTCAACGCCCTCGTCAAGTCCGACCCCCGCCTCCCCTTCGGCGGCATCAAGGAGTCCGGCTACGGCCGCGAGCTCGGCCGCCACGGCATCCTGGAGTTCGTCAACGTCAAGACGGTGTGGGTGGCCCCGAGTTACTGAGCGTCGGCCTGGGGAACGCACGAACGCGAAGAGCTCGCGTGGCCCGTGGCTCGAAGCGCCGGCTCTGAGGTGCCCGCGGACTTCCGGGGTCAGTCCTCGTGTTAGAGTCACCGCGGAGGGATCGGCAATGGGCGCTACAAGACCCCAACTGCGGATCGAACAGTCCGAGCTCGTCTACCACGGCCACCTAGAGGCACCTCTCCTCCGGCTCCTCACCATCGAGAGCGGTGCCCACGATCGTCTCCTGGCCGCGTTGGAACCGTTCGGAGCTCGACTTGAGAATCTCACGATCAACCACGGCCAGGATCTCTCCCAATCCAACTTCACCATCACTTTCCTGGGTGGTTTTGCCACGCTTCGGTTGTGGGCGCAGTGGTTGGAACTGCGATTCTCGTTCGGAGGCGACAGCCTTCGGGGTTTACCGCCCTTGACCGCCGAGAGATTAAGCGATCTCCTAGTGCATTCCACGGCAGCACTGCAAGTGGCCGACGATCGTGCCCGGATTATGGACCACACGCTTACTATGTCCTTTCATGGTCGGCTTGTCGGCACGACAGTGGCCGAGCTGATGGCCCGCTACGTCAACCCGCCGCCAGATACTCTCGGCTCGCCCGTTTCCTCGGGAGTTCGATACCTCTTCCCAGGAGCGGAAGAGGTCAAGTCAACCTGGATTTATTTTGAACCATCAACCGCGATAACCCCCGACGGTCTATATGTCACTTGCGCCATCATTTTGGAGGGTGCCTTGGTTTCGACAGTAGATGTTTGCCCACTGGCAAAGGCGCGCCTGGATCAGGTCCTCGGCTCGGCAGGACTACCGGTGGAGGTGTTTCATGCCTAACCTGAACCAAGCCGCTTGGGATAGTCCCTCTCGTCCTTCGCCGCCGCACCTTGTCCAGGACCAAGGGATGTTCCAAAGGCATCGATCGGCTCCACGCTTCCAGCATGAGCTCGCTGCTCGGCGAGCAGCGCGGCGCCGCCCTGACGAGAGCGCGCCGCCGACCACTCAGTCCCCGCCCAGACCATGGGGAGGTCAGTTGGAGCTTCGGGACCAAGCTGGCAGTGTTCGCCGAGTCCGGCTTGAAACACAGTTAGAGAGATTATCCGAGCTTGTGCGAGGATGGGATACCTATTCAGCGGATCCACCGAATCCACTTTCCCTGAGGAAAGCTCGTGAGGTGTTGGCAGCGTCCGTTGAGCTAGGTTCTCTTCCCGATCGCATTGTGCCGTCCGTCGAGGGAGGCGTCGCGATCGTCTTCGCCGTGCGACCCCACTATGCGGCGATCGAGTGCTTCAACGAGGGTGATGTGATCGCATCGTTTGCCGATGGCGGGAGTCGGAACGACGCTTGGGAGACTGGTGTGAAGCCCCCGGATATCCGTACCTTCCTTGAGCGGGTTCGAGACCTTGCACACCGCTGACGTTCCGGAGCGACTCCGGCGGCAGGGGCGGCCGGTCGATCCACACTTTCTTCCAACCGAAGGACTGTTTCGACGGGTCGCTCGAGCGGATCTCGTGGCGCATGGGATACTCCTGACTACAGCTATTCGCTTTCCGGACTTCTCGGTCAATAGGGAGAAGTACAGCGAGCCGCACGATGTCATACTGTTCGATCCAACGGCAGGCATTGCCTGCTTTAAGGTCGAGGATGTCCCGGCGGAGCTCTCAAGTGAGGAGGGTCCTTGCTACCGGTTTCGCGTTGAGCATGTCCCGCTAGAGGACAACTATGCTCACTCGGAAGTGCGGACGTACAAGGATGGAGACCGACCCCAGGCAGGTCTCCAAAACCGTCAAAACGCTTTTTCGCAACGCCCTCTTCGGCAAGGTCAAGATACTGAAGGAGCCGTTGGAGTGAGGGAAGGTGCCAGCGGGCCTTCGTCGTGACGTGGACCAGTTCCTCCGTGGTCTCACCGAGGTGTCGAAGAAGACCTTCATTCACCATGGCGAACGGCGTGGACGGCGCGGTCGATCGCCGCCTGATCGAGTCCGGTCTCGCGGGCCATCCGCCTCGCCTTGGCCGCCTCCTCCCGCCACTCGATCTCGGCCTTCTGAGTCCGCCATGCGCCTTGGGCACGCCCTGATGGAGGAAACGGTGGCAGAGTGGTGGGACCACCATGCCGCTGGGTGCGGTGTTTCTTCGTAGCGAGGAGGTCGTCGAGGAGGAGGCGATCCTCGGCGGGAAGCTGCTCGATTCGCTCCAGGAGCTCGTAGACCGTTGATCGGCTCATTCCGGCCTCGCGGGTCCAGACCATCCTCAGACGTCCCAGCGGATCCCATCAGCGCTGTGTGGATCGACGCGGCGCGGGTCAACGCGACAGACGGCCGCGCCTGGCCGGCGTGCCCTCGAGGAGGTCGCCACGCCGGCCGGGCGCGCCGAGCGGCAAGCCGCGCCCCCTCATTCCTTGACGATCGCCCCGAGCAGGACGCCGGCGACCAGGGCCTCGACCACGGTGCCGAGGAACCAGCCGAGCGCGATGGCGTAGGGGATCGGCATCACGGCGTAGCTGCCGTAGCCCATGCCGATGCCGCTGCCGATGCCGAACACCAGGCCGTAGACGACCGCCGTCTTCATCCCCTTGGCCGCGAAGAAGCGGTCGTAGACGTAGACGAACGCCGCGGCTCCCACCAGCACCACCACCCAGATCAGCCACACCATCACCTGGTCGTGGGGGCGCCACAGCTCCGGGGACTGGGCGTAGTAGGGCTCGAGGATGACGCCGTGGAGGACGAAGTCCATCGCCACGAACGCGATGAAG
Source organism: uncultured Thermoanaerobaculia bacterium (assembly GCA_964573125.1). Lineage (GTDB taxonomy): Bacteria > Acidobacteriota > Thermoanaerobaculia > Multivoradales > JBCCEF01 > CAVSQV01. The sequence goes on along the minus strand of CAZNIX010000129.1, from coordinate 919 downwards.
ATCACGATGACCGCGATCAGGGCTCGCTTCGACATGGGTTCAGCCTCCGCTGGCCGGCGGCCGTCTGGGCCGCCGCGCCGGTCGGGCGGGCGGCGAGCGCCGCGCTCCGGTGGCGCCGCCCGCGGTTTACGGAAACTGCCGGGATCGAAACGACCGCAGTCTAACAGGCCCGCCGGCAGGCTCGAGATCGAGGTCCGGGCGCCGCCTCACTCCGCCCGGAAGTCGAGGCGCACCGTGTAGTAGACGCCGACGGTCTCGCCGTCGACCGCGGCGGGGCGGTAGCGCCAGGCGCTGACCGCCTCGGCGGCGGCGAGCGAGAGGATCGGGTGCGGCGATTCCAGCACCACGGGCTCGTTGGGGCCGCCGCGGCGGTCGATCCGCACCTGGAGCAGGACCGTGCCGCCGAGGCCGCTGCCGCGCAGCCCCGGCGGGTAGGGCGGCGGCGGCGTGTCGTTTTCTTCGGGCAGGCGGGTGGTCACCCCGGCGGGCGCCGTGAACAGGTTGAGCCGGCCGGGCCGGTCCTGCTCGCCCTCCGGCACGACGTCGCCGTCGCGCACCGGCGGCCGCGCCGGCCGCGCGGCGAGGAAGGTGCCGGCCGCGCCCCAGCGGCCGAGGTTCTCGCCCGCCAGCTCGGGGTCGAGGCTCAGGGCCAGCGACCACGACCAGGCGGCGGTGTCGGCCACACCGCGGTCGGCGGCGGCGACCGCCTGGTAGTAGAGCAGGCGCGCGATCGCCGGGGCGTCCGCGCTCGCCGGCCCGGATGCGAGCAGGTTCTCGATCCCCTGCCGGGCCAGGCGCAGGGCGCGCGCGGAGTGGCGTTCCCGCAGCTCGGTCTCGAGGCTGCGGATGACCGCCGCGAGCCGCGGGTCGACCGCCGCGCGCTCCTGCGCCGGCGCGGGCGCCGCCGGCGCCAGGAGCG
>CAZNIX010000128.1:0-10836 GCA_964573125.1 uncultured Thermoanaerobaculia bacterium | reverse complement strand
GGCGCGGGCGACGCCGGCCGCGCGAGCGACGCCGACCGCGCGCTCGAGCGCCTGTTCGCGCCCGAGTTCCGCAACCGCCTCGACGCGCGCCTGCGCTTCCGCCCGCTCTCGCCGGCGGTGATGGCGAAGATCGTCGACAAGCTGACCGCCGAGCTGGCCGGCCAGCTCCTGGCCAAGAAGGTCCTGCTCGAGGTCACCCCCGAGGCGCGCGCGCTCCTCGCCGAGCGCGGCCACGACCCCGCCTACGGCGCCCGCCCCCTCGCCCGCCTGCTCGACGAGACGGTCAAGCGCCCGCTCACCGACCAGCTCCTGTTCGGTGCGCTGGCGGGAGGCGGCAAGGCGGTGGTCGCGGTCGAGGCGGGCGAGGTGGCGGTGCGGGCAACGGGCGGGTGACGACCCATCAGCCACCCGGTGGCGGACGCTTGGCCGCGCCGGCTCGGCCCGGCGGCGAATCCCAGGACTTGCTTTGAGACTGGGCGCCGCATATGATCCCTGCGCCACTTGCGACTTCGCGTCATTTTCCTATCAACGCGCCGTCCAGACCCGCCGGACTGGAGCGCCGCCTCGTCAGCGGAGGCCGACGATGGACGCCGAGCCCCGTACCAAGATCATCGCCACTCTCGGCGACCCGGAGGCGAGGGGCGACAGCCCCCACGGCACGTACAAGAACCGGATCCACGACAACCACCGAAACCCGATTCCGACGCCCACGTTGGAGGATCTCGTCGAGCTGCTTCTGGCCAACGGCGTCGATGTGCTGCGCCTCAATGCAGCGCACGTCGAGACCGCCACGCTGAGCGACAAGTACCGTCGAGTCAAGCAGGCCATCCTCGCCGTCGAGCGGCGCCGGCGATCCTCGCCGGTGGGCTTGCTCGTCGACCTGCCGGGTCCGAAGATCCGGTTCCGGAACGACTTCATCCTGCCGTCCGAAACGCTCACCGTCGGTTTCTTCGACGGTCCCGAGGAGATCGCGCCACCCACCGAAGTCCCCGCCGAGGATCCTCCCGACGTGCCGCGCTCCGCGACCGCCCGCATTCTGCTCGGCGACGAGGCCTTCGGCACCGCGGCGCCCGAGGTGGCCCGGACCATCCTCGACTCGGTCCGTCAGCGGTGCGCCAGCAACCCGGCAACGCCGTTGTTGGCGTTCGTCGGTGACAACGACGCCACGCTGACCGTCGAATCGGTCGATGATCAGAACATGATCCGCTGCCGGATCATCGCCGTCAAGGACGCCGGCGACCGCGAACGAAGAAAAGGCATCGGCCATCGTAAAGGATTCACGATCCGCGGCATACCCAAGGAAATCCCGGCATTCACTCCGGAGGACGCCGAGAAGCTGCGCACGATCCTGGCGGTCGACCACGAGGAGGGGGCGACGCCGCTGCTTTCTCACATCGGCCTCTCCTTCTGCCAGAGCCGGGACGACGTGCGGGCCGCCCTTTTCCATAGCGTCACCGAGCTCAGGCGGCTGTCGCGGTTCGCGGACATGAAGCTCGAGGATCTCCTGACGCACGTCCCGCTCCTGATCGCGAAGATCGAGACCGAGCAAGGCTACCGCAACCTGGACAGCATCCTCGACCTCGCCGACGGCGTCATGATCGCTCGCGGCGACCTGGCCCTCGAGATGGAGACCGTCCTCCTCCCTGAGTGCGCGAAGGCGATCACCACGAGCTCGAACCTGCGCGGCAAGCCGGTCATCATGGCGACCCAGATGCTCGAGAGCATGAAGCTGAGCATCGAGTGCGCGCGGCCGGAGGCGACCGACGTCTTCACCGCCGTCGCCGACGGCGCCGATGCGCTCCTGCTTTCGGGCGAGACTTCGACCGGCAAGTATCCAGGCCTGGCGGTGGCCAAGATGCGCGAGCTGGCCGCGCGGGCGGAGACCTTCCTCACGCGCAGGGCCTCGCCGGAGAAGCAGATCACGGAGTATTTCGAGAAGCTCCGGCAGAGCGCGGCCCGGGTCGACAACTGGCGGGCTCATTGGGAGGAGATCGACGGCATTTACACCAGGATGGATTTCGACAACAAGATATCACGAGAGGAGTACCTTTTCCTGCACGAGCTGTGCAAGATCAAGCGCCAGCGGCTCTTGAAGCAGGACTCGACGGACAGGATCTCGCACGCCGCCTGCATCCTCGCGGCCGACGCCGAGGCGCTGGTGTGCCCCACGACGAGCGGACGCACGGCCAGGATGCTCGCTCGGTTCAGGCCCACCAAGAAGATGCTGGCCCTCCCGCACGACCAGATCGTGGCGAGAAAGCTGGCGCTCTCATGGGGTGTGGAAGCGATCGACATCCTGCCCGTGCCGAACCGGGGGGACGGCCTCACCTGGCTGATGAACACCTGCGGGAGCAAGCTCAAGGAGCACCAGCAGCGGGGGCCCGTGATCTTCACCTGCGGCTCGCCCTTGATGGAGGTCGGAACCACCAACATGGTGCTGCGGTGGGATGAGAAAGAGATTCCCGGTTGACGAGGCTGCTACGCTCGGGATGGGAGCCCGACCATGCAGGCCCTATCACGAGAGCTTCGCTTCGCCGTGCGCGTCCTGGGCCGGGACCGCTTGTTCACCCTGGCCGCGGTGGCCACGCTCGCGATCGGCATCGGCCTCAACGCGGCGGTCTTCAGCGTCGTCGACGCGGTGCTCTTCCGGCCGCTGCCGGTGGCTCGACCCGACCGGCTGGTGCGGGTGTTCAGCGCCACCTCCGAGGACCCGGTCTCCCATTCCCCGCTCACCTGGACGGAGGTGAGGAAGCTCCGGCGCCGGGCGTCGAGTCTCGAGGCGGTCGCCGCGTTTACCTACACCTCGCTGGTCGTCGAGGCCGGTGGGACGGGGCGGCTGGTCCTCGGCGAGCTGGTCACGGACGACTACTTCGAGACCCTCGGCGTCGTTCCCGCCCGGGGGCGCTTTTTCGAGGACCGCGAATCGGTGGGGAGCGAGGGCGAGCCCGCGCCCGCGCCGCCGGTTGCTGTGCTCAGCCACAGCGCCTGGCGCCGTCGCTTCGGCGGCGATCCGGCGGTCGTGGGGCGGACGGTGCGGGTCAACGGCGCTCCGTTCACCGTCATCGGGGTGGCGCCGCCCGAGTTCTTCGGGCTGACCCGGGGCGTGGTGCCGGAGCTCTGGATCCCGCTCGGCGCGAGCCGGTCCTGGGATCGCTCGGCGCGCGCGCGGGAGCCGCCGGTCGAGGCCCCGGCCGGGACCGAAGAGGGCGCGTTCCTGTGGGTCGTGGCGCGGCTCGCGGACGGCGTTGCGCTCCCCGCGGCGCGCGCGGAGATCGCGACCGTCGGACCGCGTGACACCGGCCCGGCGGAGTCCCGGCGCACGCTGCTCACCGAGCCGGCGAGCCGCGTCCGCATCCTCCCCGGCATCGATCGCCGCCTCGCCACCGGGTCGTGGCTGCTGCTCGGCGTCGTCGGCCTCGTCCTGCTGATCGCCTGCTCGAACGTCGCCAACCTCTGCCTCGCCCGCGCGCTCGCCCGCCGCGGTGAAATCGCCACGCGCATCGCGCTCGGCGCCGGCACCGGGGCGATCGCCCGCCAGTTGCTGGTCGAGGGCCTTCTGCTCGCGCTCGCCGGCGGCGGGCTCGGCCTCCTCCTCGCGGCGGCGGTGGCGCGAGCCCTGGCGGCCGTCCGCCTCCCGATCCCGGTCGACCTGGCGGTCGGAGCGCAGATCGACGGCCGGGTCCTCGCCTTCACCGCCGCCGTCGCCGGCCTGACCGCCCTCGCCTTCAGCCTCGGACCTCTCCGCGCCGCCGCCGGAACCGACCTGGTCCGGGAGATGCGCGAAGGGGGCGCCGCGCTCACCCGCCGACGCCGCCGCCTGAGCCGGGGTGCGGTGATCGTGCAGGTGGCGGTCAGCCTCGTGCTGCTCGTCGCCGGCGGCCTGTGCTTGCGGAGCCTCGCGCGCGCCCGCGATCTCGATCTCGGCTATCGGCCGCGCGGCGCGGTGGTCGCCACCTACGCCCCCCACCTCCAGGGCTACGACCGCGCCGAGAGCGATCGCTTCTCCCGCGACCTGCTGGCGGCGGTACAGGCGCTTCCCGAGGTCGAGGCCGCGGGTCTCAGCAGCCACCTGCCGCTCTCCTTCGAGCTGCGTTTCGACGGCGTGCGCGCGGCGGACGACCGCGGCAACGGCGACCCGCTCCAGGTGGACTCCGCCCTCGTCGGCCCCGGCTACTTCGCGGCGATGGGCATCCCGATCCTCCAGGGCCGGGACTTCGAGACCGGTCCGCCCCCGCCGCCTCCCACGGGCACGGAGACCGGCCCGGCCCACGGCGTGGTGATCAACGACACCCTCGCCGCCCGGCTGTGGCCCGAGGGCGGCGCGGTGATCGGCCGGCGTCTCTCTATCGCCGGCCTCGACGGCAGCCGCGAGGTGATCGGCGTGGTCGCCACCGGCAAGGCGCGCACCCTCGGCGAGGCGCCGCGACCCTTCCTCTACCGGCCCTTCGAGACGGCGCCCGGCGGCGGCAGCCGGGCGCTCCAGGTCAGCTCGGGCACGGTGACCCTGGTCGCCCGCGTCCGGGGCGATCCCGGCGCCGCGCTCGCCGCGCTGCGGAGAACGGCGCGGGAGGTCGACCCGGACGTCGCGGTCAGCCGTCTGACGACGCTCGAGGCGGCGCTCGCCCCCGCGCTGCTGTTGCCGCGCGCCGCGGCGGCGCTCTTCGGCGTCTTCGGCGTGCTCGGCGTGATCCTCGCCGCGACCGGCACCTACGGTCTGATGGCGCACGCGACCGGCGAGCGCCGGCACGAGATCGGCGTCCGGCTCGCGATCGGCGCCCGCCGGGCCGAGGTCGAGCGCCTGCTCGTGCGCGAGGGACTGGTCCTCGCGCTCACCGGCATCGGCTGCGGCCTGGTCCTCGCCGGTCTGCTCGGCCGTTTCCTCGAGCCGATCCTCTTCGGCGTCGGCTCGGCCGACGGCCTCGCCTTCGGCGCCGCCGCGGCGGTCGTCCTCGCCACCGCCGCGGCGGCCAGCTACCTGCCGGCGCGCCGGGCGGCCCGGATCGGGCCGGGCGCGGCGCTGCGGCACGAGTAGAGTCGGCGAGCCGGAGTGGAGAGTCGCAGCCGTCGATCTAGACGACGGTGAAGGTCACCGAGACGGAGTTCGTCTTCCCCGTGTACACGGTCCCCGGGAACGACGCGGTGGAACCCTTGTACTGGTAGTGGAACGTGAGGGTGTAGGTCCCCGGCCGGCTCAGGTCGTAGTAGGTGCTGCTGCCGATGAGGTTCCCGTTGTAGAACGTCGTCTTGAGGCCCTCGCCGCCGAAGTCCTGAACGAAGTCGCTGGACCAGAGGATGGAGAGGCTGCCGCCGGGCGCCACCGAGACCAGGCTCCGGGACAACGCCAGCGGGAACCCGTCGCTATAGTTGGTCCAGGTTCCCAGGGTCGCGACACCGGCGTCCCCTCTGGAGATCGACGCGATCACCAGGTTGCCGTCCACCAGACCGCTCAGGCCCAGGGGCTGGTTCGACTGATTGGTCAGGGTAGCCACGATGCCGATGGCCGTCCCCGCGGGGTAAGTGGCCGCGGTCGGGGCGGCGCTCAGGGTGACCAACGGGTTCGGCACTGGAATGGGCACGGGGTTGGGAGCGGGCGTCGCAGTGGCGCGGTCAGCCTGTTGCGCTGGCGGATTCCCCTCCGCGGCAGGGGTCGTGAGCGGGGTACCGAGCAACGCTCCGATGGCCAGGACAGCGAAGAGACTCTTGCCCGTTCTGGTATTCATCTCTCGACTCCTCCCTGTCACGGCAGCCGGCTGCCGCCGTAGTGGGTCCGCTCGGGCAAGCCGTTGGCGCTACGATACTCGTTTTCGACTCTACAGGCTTCGATCTCGGCGGTCGGAATGCCGTTGTGGCCCGTGCTGGTGAAGTCGTTGGTACCGTTGTCGTTGTGCGCTGCGTGGTCCAGCTCATGGGCCAGAGTGGCACAGGGGTCGTTGGCGACGCCGCCCGAGGGGCCGGCATAGCTCGGGTCGAAGTTCGTGGTCGATCCGGTGCCGGGGGGGCCGCTGGTGGCGTTGGCTCCATTGTTCGGTGAGCAACTGCTGAGGCCCGTCGTCTGGGTGATCGTATGGATGTTGTTGGAGTTCGTGAGCTGGTTCACGTTGGCACCGGCCGTGCCCCCCGAGTTGGCGATCCTCTCGAGGCACTCCTCGACCGCCGCGACGAAGGCGGCATCGCCCTGGATGACGATGTGAGCGGTCGCCGCCGGTACCAGGACCAGGGCGGACAAGACCACCGAGAGGGCGGCGATCGTCCCCTCCCGGAAACGGTTGCGCAGCGCTGGTCTCATGGCGCGCTCCCTCCGTGAATCAGCTCAACCCTCGAAGCCACCGCGAGGTAGTTCTGGGGGTGGTACGGGATGACTCCAGGCGGCTCGCCGAAGTCCCAGAAGCCTTCATCGCCGCCCTTGACGAAGAGCAGCACTCGATCTCCGGGACGGAGCTCCGCGGGTTCACGGCCCTTGCCGAGGACGTGGAAGACGGTGAACCGGTCGGCGCCCGGGTGCCCATACAGCGTCTCGTCCAGGAAGTAGTGCACCGCGAGGCGCCGCCGTGGACCGTCCGCGAACGGCACCTCCTGGATCCGTCCGACCCGGGCGACGGTCGCGACGAGAGCCGCGTCGGCGTCGTGGGCCTGGATCAGCCAATGGGGATAGAGGTTCGTCAGGGCGTCGGATTCGAAGCGCTCGATGGGCGCGGGCTCCGAGGGGTCCACGTCGCTGTTGGCGTGCACCTCCGTGCCCGCCGTGCCGTCCGCCGAGAACTCGGCCGCGTCCGTGGTGACGTCGAAGCCGCCGATGGTGCTCTCCTCCGGATCGATCCAGGGCGAGGACGCTTTGGAGCCGTCGTTGAAGGTGACCTCGGCCTGGACTTTCCTGCCACCGTCTTTGACGTCCCATTGGATCTTCTTGATGTCGCTGGCCTTCTTGTCGGTCTCGATGTGGGCGTAGACCCCTCTGCCGTTCTTCACGTAGCGGAAGGAGAGCATGTCCTGGTCGGCGGCGCTGCTCTCGGTGATGAACAGCTCGATGAGCACGACCTCGGCGCCCGTAGAGGCGTCATAGCCGATGAGGCTCCAGTGCATCTGGCCGCTTCCGAGGTCGGGGATCTGCAGGCCGCCGAAGCCCGAGCACCGCACTCCGGTGCCGCCCGCGGGCAGCCGCATCCTCAGACCGGAGCCCGGCGGCGCGCCCGCCGGGACGTCCACGTTCAACCGCCCATTGGCGATGTACACGTTGGCCCCGCCGAGGGGGGTGTAGCTGGCGTAGGTCGTCTGGGACTCGAAATCGTCCGCGAAGACCAGGATGATCGGAGGCCAGGGTATGGGAACCGGGGTTGGGGCTTTCAGGCTTTCCTGCGCCCGCGGCCCCGTGGCCTCCTTGACCGCTGCCTCGGCTGCGGGCGATGCCGGCTGCACGAAGGCGAGCAGGGCGAGGCCGACGGCTGTCCAGATGGGGCGACTGCGAAACTGAGCCATGCGACTTCCTCCTCTGGCGCCCGAATCCGCCGCGCCGGGCCTCTCAGTTCGAGAGTTCGCTTCTTACTCTCGTTAACCGAGTGCGATTGAGGGAGGGAGCCGTGACAGTGGACCCGCACTCCCAGGATGGCGAGGGCGGTTCGCCCCGGCGCCCAGCGACCCTCTGGTAGGCTGCCGGCGAAAGCCCTGGGGACGATGCGAGTTCCTCCACTGCGCGCGGAGAGACGAGACGCCGCGATGGCCCGAGCGCCCCGCCTCCGCCCGCGCCTCGCCGCCGGCTGGGCGCTGCTCGCGAGCTTGGGCCTGGCCGCCGCCGCGGCGGCCGCGGGCTACGAGGACGTCGATCCGTTCATCGGCACCGGCGGCGAGGGGCACACCTATCCGGGGGCGACCGTGCCGTTCGGCATGGTGCAGTTGAGCCCGGACACCGAGATCCGCCACTTCCGCGAGAGCTTCCCCTGGGCCGCCGGCTATCGCTTCGGCGATCCGACCATCCTCGGCTTCTCGCACACCCACTTCAGCGGCACCGGCCACTCCGACCTCGGCGACTTCCTGCTCGTGCCGACGGTCGGGCCGGTGCGGCTCGCGCCCGGCACCGCCGAGGACCCCGTCTCCGGCTACCGCTCGCGCTACACCCACGCGAGCGAGCGCGCCGAGCCCGGCTACTACGCGGTGCGGCTCGACGACCCCGGGGTCGAGGTCGAGCTGACCGCGACCGCGCGCGTCGGCCTCCACCGCTACCGCTTCCCGGCCACCGACCAGGCGCACGTCGTGCTCGACCTGGTCAGCTCGATCTACGACTACGACGGCAAGGTGCTGTGGAGCGAGCTGCGCGTCGAGGACGACCGCCGGGTCACCGGTATGCGCCGCACCAAGGGCTGGGCGCCCGACCGCCAGCTCTACTTCGCGCTCGAGTTCTCCAAGCCGTTCCGTTCCTGGGGCGTGGTCAACGAGCACGAGGAGGCCTACCGCGGCTTCGGCCCGGGTCGCGAGACCCGGTTCGAGGACTACCGCGAGGCGTTCGGCCGCAAGCTGCGCGCGCACTTCGATTTCGCGACCGCCGCCGGCGAGGAGCTGCTGGTCAAGGTGGCGCTCTCCGCGGTCGGCATCGACGGCGCGCGCGAGAACCTCGAGGCGGAGGTCCCGGGCTGGGACTTCGACGGCGTGCGCCGCGCCGCGCGCGAGGCCTGGAGCCGCGAGCTCGCGCGCGTCGAGATCGAGGCCGACCCGGCGACCCGGCGCATCTTCTACACCGCGCTCTACCACTCGATGCTCGCGCCGGTCGTCTTCATGGACGTCGACCGCCGCTACCGCGGGCTCGACGGCGCGATCCACGTCGCCGACGGGTTCACCAACTACCACGTCTTCTCGCTGTGGGACACCTTCCGCGCCCTGCACCCGCTGTTCACGATCCTCCACCCCGGGCGCGACGCCGACATGATCCGCTCGATGCTCGCGCACCGCCGCCAGAGCGTGCACGGGATCCTCCCGGTCTGGTCGTTCGGCGGCAAGGAGACCTGGTGCATGATCGGCTACCACGCGGTGCCGGTGATCGCCGACGCCTACCTCAAGGGCGTTCGCGGCTTCGACGCCGAGGAGGCGCTCGAAGCGATGGTCGCGAGCGCGACCTACGCCCCCTACGGCGGGCTCGGCGCCTACATGGAGCACGGCTATGTGCCGATCGACGTCGAGAAGGAAGGGGCGTCGAAGACGCTCGAGTACGCCTACGACGACTGGACGATCGCGCGCATGGCCGGCGCGCTCGGCCGCGAGGACGTCGAGCGCGGGTTCCGCCGGCGCGCGGCGAGCTACCGCGCGATCTTCGATCCCGCGACCGGCTTCATGCGCGCCAAGCGGAGCGATGGCGCGTTCCGCGAGCCGTTCGATCGGCTGTGGGCGGAGTACGGCGGCGACTACACCGAGGGCAACGCCTGGCAGTACACCTGGTTCGTGCCCCACGACGTCGCCGCGCTGATCGAGCTGATGGGCGGCCCGGAGCGCTTCGTCGCCCGGCTCGACGAGCTGTTCGCGCTCGAGGCCGACCCGGAGGAAACCGGCGACGTCGAGGACATCGCCGGCCTGATCGGCCAGTACGCCCACGGCAACGAGCCGAGCCAGCACATCGCCTACCTCTACGCCTACGCCGGCCGGCCGTGGCGCACCCAGGAGCGCGTCCGCCAGATCGTCACGGCGCTGTTCGACGACACGCCCGCCGGCATCAGCGGCAACGAGGACTGCGGCCAGATGTCGGCGTGGTACATCTTCTCCGCGCTCGGCTTCTATCCGGTCGCGCCGGGGAGCAACGAGTACGTCTTCGGCGCGCCCCAGGTCGCCCGCGCGGCGATCGACCTCGGCGGCGGCAAGCGCTTCACGATGGTCGCCGAGAACCTCTCCCGCGAGAACCTCTACGTCCAGTCCGCGCGCCTGAACGGCGAGCCCTACGACCGGGCGTTCCTCCGCCACGAGGACCTCGTCGCCGGCGGCACTCTGACCTTCGTCATGGGCCCCGAGCCGAACCCGGCCTGGGCCAGCTCGCCCGCGAGCGCGCCCTACTCGATGAGCCGCGAGCGCTGAGGCGATCCGCCGCCCGCGGCCGTCCGCCGGGCCCGAATCAATATCAATCAATGCAGCCGCCGGAGGCGGCGGCGCGCGCAGTCGATCAGCTCGCCGACCGCGCCGCGGTCGGGGGCGTCCGGGCAGGCGGCGAGGTAACGCTCGAGATCGTCGGCGGCGCCGGCGAAGTCGCAGCCGCGCAGGCGCAGCATGCCGCGGGCGCGCAGCCGCGCCGGGTCGCCGGGGACGAGCAGGAGCGCGAGGTCGAGGGCGGTGAGCGCCGGGGCGGTCTCGCCGCGGCGCAGGTGCGCGGCGTGGAGGTTGTTGAGCAGGCGGAGCAGGATCTCGCGGCGCGGGGAGGGCTGGAGCAGCCGCGGGTGGAACTCCTCGGCGCCGCCGGTGACCCGCGCGAGCAGCTCTTCGCACTCGCCGCGGGTCACCGGCCGGCCGCGGTCGAAGGGGTCGAGGACGATCTCGGCGTGATGGGCGTGACGGACCAGGAAGTGACCGGGAAAGCCGACCCCGACCAGCGGCACGCCGGCCCGCCGCCCGACCTCGATCAGCACGAGGGCGAGGGTGAGCGGGATCCCGCGCCGGCGGTCGAGGACGCGGTTGAGCAGGCTGTTGTCGGGGTGGCAGTAGCTCTCGGCGTCGCCGGCGAAGCCCTGCTCGCGGTAGAGGAAGGCGGTCAGCCGGCGGAGGCGCTCGCCGTCGGCGGCCGGCGCCGGCGGCCGGCGGAGCCGCGCCGCCGGCGCTCGGAAGACGAGCACGCCGCCCGACACCAAGGCCGCCGACACGCCGGCCGACGGC
>CAZNIX010000127.1:0-10844 GCA_964573125.1 uncultured Thermoanaerobaculia bacterium | reverse complement strand
CGCACGTCGTCGCCCGCGAGCTGCCGGTGCTCGCGCCGCCGGAGGGGACGGACGGCCGGCTCGCCGGGACGGGCGACGGCGGCGAAGCGCCGGGCCGCCCGCACGGGCACAGCGGCGACGGCGCCCCGGTCGGCTTCGTCGCCGGCGTCATCGACCTGCTCTACCGCGATCCCGACGGCGGCGCCTGGGTGATCGCGGACTACAAGACCGACGCGGTGGAGCCCGGCCCTGCGCTCGCGGCGCGGGCCGAGGCCTACGCCCCCCAGGGCCGGGTCTACGCGCGCGCCGTGCGCGACGCTCTCGGACTCGCCGAAGACCCCCGCTTCGAGTTGTGGTTCCTCGCCGCCGACCAGGTGGCGATCCCGCCGGAGGCTCCGCCCGTCGCGGCGTTCCCCGCCGCCGCCGCGGCCGGCGCCGGACCCGCCGCCGGCGAGTCGCACGAAGCCGAGCCCTCCGGCCCGCCCCGGCAGCTCGCCCTGTTCGGAGGCGGCGAGGAGCGCCCCTGATCAAACGTCGAACAGCTTGTTGAACATCGCCCGCGCGTCGTCCGGGTTGAGGCCCTCGCCGCGCGCGAACTCGACCTGGGTCTTGGCGGTGAACAGCGTGCACTCGTTGGCGGCGCGCTTCTTGGGGATGCGCTCCGCGATCGGCTGCCGGCACTCGAACGTCGCCTGGGGGTCGAAGTGGGCGCAGGCGATGCAGGCGTGGAGCGCGGCGCCGCACTTGCGGCAGACGGCGGCGAACTCCTCGCCGCCGGGGGCGAGCGCGAGGGCGTTGCAGCTCGGGCAGCGGAAGACGTTCTCGGTCGGCGCGCCCAGGCCGCGGCCGCGCGGCCCCTCCTTGCGCTCCGGCGGGCGCTGCGGGCCCGCGCCCTTGCGCTCGCGGCCGCCGCCCTGGTCCTGGTAGCCGCGCTGCCGGTACTTGCGATCAGACATCCGACCGCACTCTACACGATCGGCTCCCCCAGCTCGAAGTCCGCGAGCACCGGCAGATGGTCGCTCGCCACCCGCGACAGGTTGAGCCGGCAGCGGCGGGCCGCGACCAGGCGCAGCCGGCCGCGGTAGTAGATCCGGTCGAGGCCGCCCTGGGGCGAGAACGACGGGTAGGTCCTCAGCGCCGGGCCGGGCCCGCGCTCGGTGGCGCTGTCGAAGCCGGCACCGACCATCGGCCGGCGCAAGAGCGACCGCCAGTCGTTGAAGTCGCCGCCGACCACGCACGGCGTCGCCCCCGCCACCCGCCGCATCTCCTTCGAGCGCAGCAGCACGCCGAGCTGCCGGCGCCGCTCCTGCGCCGACAGCCCGAGGTGGAGATTGAACGCCTCGAGCGCGCCGAACCCCGCGCCCAGCTCGATGCGGGTGTGCTGGCAGCCGCGCCGCTTGCGCGTGCGGATCGAGAGATCGATGTTGCGCTCGCGCGCGATCGGGAAGCGCGACAGCGTGGCGTTGCCGTAGCGCCCGCGGCGCAGGCTGACGTTGAGGCCGACCGCGAAGTGCGGGTAGCCGAGCCGCTCGGCCAGCTCCCGCGCGAGGTCCAGCTCGCGCGAGCGCGGCGCCCCTTCGTCGACCTCCTGGAGCAGCGCGACGTCGGGGTCGTGGTGGGCGATCACCCGCGCGATGCGGTCGGGCCGGAACCGCCGGTCGACGCCGATCGCGCGGTGGATGTTGTAGCTGAGGACGCGCAGGTTCACGGCAGGCCGCGGCCGGTAACCAGGTAGACCGCGAAGCTCGCGAGCCAGTGGCCGCCCTCGTAGTGCTCGCCGGTGACCGCGGCGAGGCCCGAGGCGCGGTGGGCGGCGGAGGCGTCGCGCAGGGCGGCGAGGCGCGGGTCGCCGGCGGGGAGGCCGGCGGCGATGCCGTCGAGCATCCAGGCGCGGGAGAGGTTGAGGCCGTCGAGATGCGCGAGCTTGCCGTCGGTCGGGTCGGTGACCACCGCCGGCGGCAGCCAGCCGGCGCCGCCGCCGAGCGGGAGGTCCGGCAGGAACCCGCCGAGCCAGGCCGCGAACTCGGCCGGCGGCAGGAGCCGGCGCACGAGGTCGGCCTCGGCCAGGCAGGGCGAGAGGAAGTCCTGCCCCGATGGCTCGTAGCCGAGCGGGCAGCCGCGGTCGCCGAGGTAGAGCGCCCGGGCGCGTTCTTCCACCAGCGCCGCGAGGTCGGAATCGAGGCCGGCACCGCGCGCCCAGTCGAGGACGAAGCCGAACGCGAACGCGGTCTGGCTGTGCTCGCCGGCGCGGATCGGATGCGAGAGCTTCGGCAGCCACGCCCGCAGCCGGTCCGCGGCGGTCCGCTCGAGCGGCGCCAGGATCGCCGCCCAGATCCGCACCTCCGGGACGTGCCACTCCCGCAGCTCGGCCGCGAGCTGGAGCAGCCAGGCGAGCCCGTACGGACGCTCGAAGGTCGCCCGCCCCTCGCCGGTCAGGTAGGCGACCTCGGCGGCGACGTTCTCGGGGGTCAGGCTCTTCGCGAGCGCCGCCCGCGCCTCGGCCGCGAACGGCTCGGCCGGGAACGTCCGCGCCAGCCGCGCCAGCAGCCAGTGCCCGTGCACCGCCGAGTGCCAGTCGTAGCAGCCGTAGAACGCCGGCGTGAGCTCCCGCGGCGGCCGCACGTCGGCGTCGCCCTGGAGCACGTGCTGGATCTGAGTCGGGTACTGCCGGTGGACGCAGTCGAGCGCCAGGCGGGCGAAACGGGCGGCGGCGGCGGGGTCGATCCCGGGGGCCCGGGGGGCGGCGTTCGCCGCGCGTTCGGAGGTTGGAGCCGTCATCGCCTGGGCCACCGCCGCGGTCAGCGCCAGAGCCGCCGGGACCAACGCCGCGCCGAGTCGCCGCCGCATGGTCCGTCCGGCCTCAGGCGAGCGCGGTCGGCCGCGCGTCGTGACGGAACGGCGTTGGGCGATGGGGCGACACGCGGCGGCTCCTGCGCGCGGCATCCTACCGGACCGGCGGACTGCCGCGCGCGGCCGGGCCGTCGCTGCGCCTGCCCGGGCCGGCGCCGGCGCGTATACTGAGGCCCGCCTGCCGCCGTAGCTCAGCAGGATAGAGCAAGGGTTTCCTAAACCCGAGGTCGGGGGTTCGAATCCCTCCGGCGGCACCAGGCTCGCCGTCGCTCGCGCCGTGGCTGGAGGCGACCGATGACGCTGGAGAATGACCGCTACACCTATCGGGTGAACTGGTCGGAGAAAGACGGGGAGTACGTCGGCCCCGGCGCCGAGTTCCCGAGCCTGAGCTGGCTGGCGTCCACTCCCGAGGCGGCCCTGCGCGATGTCCGCACCGTGGTCGCCGAGGTGGTCCCGGACCTTGCGGCCGGCGGTGAGGAGGTCCCCGAACCGCTGACGGGTGAGACTGTGCCCACCCCATGAATCGACCACGCCGGAGACTCATCCTCGGTCTCGCTGCGCTGCTGTCTGGCCCCACACTGGCCGGCGCCCAGCAGAACGGTGCCGACGCGTCAGAGGGCGTCGGCACGACAGCGGTCTGGGGCCTTCACCTGGGCGGCATCCAGACCGGATCCATCAGCGCCGGCGCGCTCTTCGATCTGGCCGGCGAGGCGGAGGGCCAAGGCCCGGTCGTGGCGCTGGAGGTCGGCCTCGACGGCGGGCAGGTGCGCGCCGGCTACGGGGCGGTCTCGAACCTCGGCTCCGGCTATCTGGTCTCCGCTTCGCTGCTGCGCACGTGGCGCGATCCCGGCGACGCCGAGCCCGACGAGTGGTACTACGGCCTTCAGGCTCAGCTTCACCTGTTTCAGATCAACGTGCGTGGCCAGGCGTTTTACGGTCCGGAGGCGGCAGGGGGCGACGACTGGCGTTTCACCGCCTCCGTCGGCATCGGCCTGTGACGCGTCCACGGAGGCCGCGACGCGCGAGTCGTTGCGCCCGACCATCACGAAAGGAGGGGAGACGAATGACGCGGAGGGGAGAGAACGTCGCGTGGGTCCCGGGGCTCGCGCTCCTGCTCTCGCTGGGCTGGTCCGGCCACGCCTGGAGCCAGGAGATCGTCGAGGTCGGCGACCCGTCGGCCAACTGCCTGGAGGACCCGGCGTGCATCAACCGGCTCCATCCCGCGATCCCGATGGCGGCGCGGGCGAAGCCGGGGGTGACGATCGTGCTCCATACCAAGAACGCCTCGGACTTCGACCTCGACCCGCACGCGCCGGCGGATCCGCGCGCGGGCGACGCCTGGTTCGGCACCGTCCACCCGCTGACCGGCCCCGTGCACATCGAGAGCGCGGAGCCCGGCGACGTGCTCAAGGTGCGCATCCTCGACATCGCGCCGGGGCCGTGGGCGTACACCGTCATCTCCCGGATCGGCTTCGTCAGCGACGAGATCGCGGGGCCGCTGCGCGTCCTCTGGCGGCTCAACCGCGATTTCGCCGTCTCCGACGACCTGCCGGGCGTGCGCATCCCCAACCGGAGCTTCCCTGGCGTGGTCACGGTCCTGCCGGGACCGGAGCAGCACGCCGAGATGCTGGTGCGCGAGGCCGCGCTGCTCGCGGCGGGCGGCGCCGCCCTGCCGCCCCACGCGACCCACGCCTCGCCCCGCGCGGTGTGCGGCGAGGGCGGCAGCCACGCCGGCGAGTGCCTGCGCACGATCCCGCCCCGCGAACACGGCGGGAACCTCGACATCCGCTACCTCCAGGCCGGGGCTGCGATCTACCTGCCGTGCTACGTCCCGGGCTGCGGGCTCGCCGTCGGCGACGTCCACTTCGCGCAGGGCGACGGCGAGGTCTCGGGCACGGCGCTCGAGATGGACGCCACGGTGACGCTCACGACCGAGCTGATCGAGGACGGCCCGCGCCTCGTCCGCGGACCGCACTACGAAGGCCCGGCTACCCTGCTCGACATCCCGTCCCGGACCTTCTACGCCACCACCGGCTTCCCGATCAAGGCGCAGGGCGAGGTGCCGCCCGACATGCGGTATCTCGAGTCGGCGAAGGTCGCGGGGCTCGCGAACCTGTCGAAGGACGTCTCGCTCGCGGCGCGCAACGCCCTGCTCGAGATGATCGACTACATCGCGACGACCTACGGCTACACCCGGGAGCAGGCCTACATTATCGCCTCGGTCGCCGTCGACCTCAGGATCGGCCAGCTCGTGGACGCGCCGAACGTCGGCGTGACCGCGATCCTGCCGCTCGACGTCTTCGAGCGGCGCGATCGTTAGGGCTCCCGCTCACCCGCCGCCGAGCGCCCGGTGCTCGGCGATCGCTTCGAGGAAGCGCGGTCCGAGGTCGGCGGCCTTCTTCTCGCCGATGCCGGGGACGGCGAGGAGGCCCTCGCGGCTGCCCGGGCGCAGGCGCGCCAGCTCCCTCAGTGCGCTGTCGTGGAAGACGACGTAGGGCGGCACCTTGCGCTCGCGGGCGATCTCGAGGCGGAGCGCGCGGAGCTTCTCGAACAGCGCCTCGTCGACGCCCTCCCAGGAGACCTCGGCGGCGCGGCCCGCGCGGCGGCGCTCGGGGGCGGGCTGGCGGTAGAGGTCGCACTCCTCCTCGCCGCGCAGGAGCTTGCGGCCGGCGGGGGTGATCGCGAGCGTCGGGTAGCGGTCGCCCGCCTGAGCGAGGTAGCCGGCGTCGACGAGCTGGTCGATGTAGCCGTGCAGCTCCCGCACCGGGACGTCCGCGAGCAGGCCGAAGGTCGACAGCTCCTGGTGGCGGTTCGCGGTCACCTTGTCGGTCACGGTACCGCGCAGGACGTCGGCGACGTGGCCCGCGCCCCAGCGCTCCCTCACCCGCAGGACGCAGGAGAGGATCTTCTGGCCGAGGACGAGCGGCTCGGCGACGCGCTCCAGCTCGCCGAGGCACCAGTCGCAGGCGCCGCAGCTCTCCCGCGGGTAGCGCTCGCCGAAGTACTCGGCGAGGACGCGGTGGCGGCAGCGGGTCGCGGCGGCGTAGCGGTGCATCGCGGCGAGCAGGCGCCGCGCCGCCTCGGTCAGCTCGCCGCTCTGCTCGAGGAGCCGGCCCCAGGTCGCGAAGTCGCCCGGCGAGTAGAGCAGCAGGCACTCGGCCTCGAGGCCGTCGCGGCCGGCGCGGCCGGCCTCCTGCTGGTAGTGCTCGGGCGAGCGCGGCGCCGCGGCGTGGAGGACGAAGCGGACGTCCGAGCGGTCGATGCCCATGCCGAAGGCGACGGTCGCGACGACGACGTCGGCGCGCTCGTTGAGGAAGTCGTCCTGGTGGCGGGCGCGCGTGCCGGCGTCGAGGCCGGCGTGGTAGGGGACGGCGCGGCGGCCGCGGCGGCGGAGCAGCTCCGCCACCCGCTCGACCTCGCGCCGCGACAGGCAGTAGACGATCCCGGCCTCGCCCGGGTGGCGGTCGAGCGCGGCGCCGAGCTGGGCGTCGAGCCCGTGCCGCCGGCGCACCCGGTAGACCAGGTTCGGCCGGTCGAAGGAGCCGATGAGCACCTCGGGTTCGGCGAGCCGGAGCTGCTCGGCGACGTCGGCCCGCACGCGCTCGGTCGCGGTGGCGGTGAAAGCGTGGAGCGCGACCCCCGGGAAGGCGTCCTTGAGCGCGCCCAGGCGCCGGTACTCGGGGCGGAAGTCGTGCCCCCACTGGCTGATGCAGTGCGCCTCGTCGATCGCGAAGTAGCGCACGCCGCAGCGGCGGAGGAACTCCTGGAACGCCTCGCCCCCCTCCCCCACCAGCCGCTCGGGCGAGACGTAGAGGAGCCGATAACGGCCGGCGACCAGCCCCGCCTCGACCCGCCGCCGCTCGTCCGGCTCGAGGTTGCTGTGGAGGCACGCCGCAGGGACGCCGTTGGCGGCGAGCGAATCGACCTGGTCCTTCATCAGCGCAATCAGCGGCGACACCACGACCGCGATCCCGCCGTCGCCGATCAGCGCCGGCGCCTGGAAGCAGACCGACTTGCCACCGCCGGTAGGGAGCACGACCAGCGAGTCCCGGCTGTCGAGGACTGCGCGCATCGCCTCGCGCTGGAGCGGCCGGAAGTCGGCGTGCCCCCAGACGCGGCGCAGCACCGCGAGGAGCGCGGCATCGTCGGGGCGTTCGAACGGGAGGGCGGGGGCGGCGGCGGTCACGGCTCGAGGCCTACCATAGCCCACGTCCAGCGCGGCGGGGCGGGCGCGGTCGAAGCGCAGCGGCGTCATCACTTCATCCAGACGGAAAGCGGGGCGAAAAACCTGACGTGGACTCCCAACGGCGGCGCGGCGGGGTCGCGCGTGGCGCCGCCCGCGAGTGCCCGCGACCCCGTAGCGCGGTCAGCGGGCCGCGAGATCGACGATCTCCAGCAGCGCCTCGAACCGCCGGAAGTCGCCCGTGTTCTCGGTGACCAGCCGGGCGACGTTGTAGGCCAGCGCGGTGGCGACGATGTGGGCATCGTGCACCTGCCGCCCCCGGCAGTCGTGGTCGCGCACGATCCGCTCGAGGCGTCGGAGGCTGTTCTCGCCCTCGGCGAGCAGCCGCACCCGCTCGCGGATCCTCGCGACGTTGAACAGCGCATCCTCCGGCTCCAGTCCCAGCCCGTTCACCTCGGGCGGCCGGGTCGCGACCACCAGGTACTCGCGGAGCACTTGGCCGCTGATGCAGAGCCGCACGCCGCGGCCGGGCCACTCGTCGAGGACGCTCCGCGCCGCCCGGTGGAGCGCACGCGCCGGCGTGGTCGCGGTCAGCAGAACGTTGGTGTCGAGGAAGACCTCGCTACCGTCCGTCGTCGCCATAGATCTCCTCCCGGCTCCAGGAGGACGCGGGCGAGGCGGTGGAGAGCTTGAGCTCGAGCGGCGGCGCCGGCTCGGTGAGCCGCTCCTCCCGTACTACCGCCGACAGCAGCTCCCTCAGCTCGCCCTCGAGCGAGCGGTGATGGCGCCGCGCGCGCCGCTTCAGCGCGGCGAGGACCTCGGGGGGGACGTTGCGGACATGGACGGCCGGCATGGTGCCGGAATGCTAGCACAAGCGGAACGCAAGCGACAGCCCTTGCGGCGGATCAGGCGGCAGGCGCGAGCGCGCCGTCTCCGCGCGGTCGAGCCAAGCGTCGCCACTTGGCCGAATGAGCCGACATTCCTTACCGTCCAGGCGAGTCTCAAGCGACCGCGCCCGCGCTCGGCCCCGGGAGGTGCCCCCGGCTGAGGTCGCGCGGGCCGTCCGTGGTGCACAGGACGTCGTCCTCGATGCGCGCGCCGCCGGAGCGTTCGAGGCGCTCGACCAGCTTCCAGTCGATCGCGGCGGCGTGCGCGCCGGCGCGCAGCGGCTCGAGGACCATCGGGATGAAGTAGAAGCCGGGCTCGATGGTCACCAGGTGGCCGGGCTCGAGGGTGCGGGTGTTGCGCAGCCAGGGGTGGTCCTCGGGGGGCGGCTTGGTGCCGCCGTCGGGCGCCGCCTGGTGGCCGCCGACGTCGTGGACCTGGAGGCCGAGGTGGTGGCCGACGCCGTGGGGCATGAACGCGCGCGCCAGGCCGCGCTCGACCGCCTCGTCGGCGGAGACCTTGAGGACGCCCGCCTCGACGAGGAGCGCCGCCACCCGCCGGTGGGCCTCGAAGTGGATCTCGGGGTACGGCCGGCCGGGGACGACCATCGCCACCAGGTCGCGCTGGAGCAGGTCGAGGCCGGCGAGGAGGCACCGGAACACCGGGTCGGCGTCGGGCCGGGTCCAGGTGCGGGTGAGGTCGGAGGCGTAGCCGTCGCGGGCGGAGCCGGCGTCGAGCAGCAGCACCTTGCCGGGCGCCGCCTCCGTGCCGCGCTTTTTCTGGTAGTGGAGAATCGCCGACTTGGCGTCGAGCGCGACGATGGTGTCGAACGGCAGGTCGCGCACGAGCCGGCCGGCGCCGACGAGGAAGGCGCGGTGGATGTCGCGCTCGGAGGCGCCCCGCTCGAACGCCGCGCGCGCCGCGAGGTGGCCGGCGGCGGCCTCCTCGACCGCGGCCGCCGTCTGCGCGACCTCGTACGCGGTCTTGGTCGCGCGGTGCCAGTCGAGCGGCGCCATCAGCGCCGGCGGCTCGATCCGCTCGGGCGGGATCCCGGCCTCGGCCGCGGCCTCGGGCGAGTCGCCGGAATAGGCCACCCGCGGCAGCGCGCCGAGCGCGGCGACGGCGGCGGCGTAGCTCTCGGCCTCGATCAGCTCGACCGCCTCCTCCCAGAACGACGGCACCGGCGGCGCGGTGTCGTACCAGTAGTCGCGCGGCAGCACGCGCGCCACCGCCGGCCGCCGGCCGGGCCGCGCGAGCACAAGGTGCTCGGGGCCGTCGAGCGGGCACCAGCGCCGGAAGTGGGCCGCCGGCCAGAACGGGATCACCCGGTCGTCGGCGTGGTAGGTGCGCTCGCGGCCGGCGTGGAAGAGCGCGCCGTCGAGCGCCACGCCGGCGCGGCCGGCGCGCTCGAGGGCGTCGGCGAGCCAGCCGTCGAGCCGCTCGAGGTGGCGGCGGTACTCGGCGGTGGTCGAGGCCGTGGCGGTCATGCCGTCGGGGGGCGCCGGGTCTCGGCCGCGTCGGTCATGGCCGGTCGGCGGCGCCGGTGTTCGGCCGTGGGTGAGGCCGTGTCGTCATGCCGTCGGGATGCGTCGGGGCACAGCCGTGTCGGTCGTGGCGTCCCGGGGGGCGCCGGGTCTCGGGGGTGTCGGTCATGCCATCGGGAGCGTCCCGGCGCGCGCTCGGCTAGGAGGCCGGCGCGGCGCTCTTGCCGTCGCCGCCGGCGGCGCGTTTCGCGTGCCCGCCGGCGGCGGCGCGGCCGGCCGCGGCGGCGTCGGCCTGGTGGCGCAGCCAGCCCTCGATGAACGGTTCGAGGTCGCCGTCGAGCACGCGGTCGGCGTCGCCGACCTCGACCCCGGTGCGGTGGTCCTTGACCATGCGGTAGGGCTGGAGCACGTAGCTGCGGATCTGGCTCCCCCAGGCGATGTCGGCCTTCTGCCCCTCGCGCTCGGCCTGCTCGTCGGCGCGCTTCTGGACCTCGCGGTCGTAGAGCCGGGCGCGCAGCATCTTCATCGCGGTCGCGCGGTTCTTGAACTGGCTGCGCTCGTTCTGGCACGAGACGACGATGTTCGTCGGCAGGTGGGTGATGCGCACCGCCGACTCGGTCTTGTTGACGTGCTGGCCGCCGGCGCCCGAGGAGCGGTAGGTGTCGATGCGCAGGTCCTTGTCGTCGATCTCGATCTCGATGTCGTCGTCGACTTCGGGGTAGACGTAGACCGAGGCGAACGAGGTGTGGCGCCGGCTCTGGGCGTCGAACGGGCTGATCCGCACCAGCCGGTGGACGCCGTTCTCGCCGTTCAAGTAGCCGTAGGCGTGGTCGCCGCGCACCGCGAACGTGACGCTCTTGATCCCCGCCTCCTCGCCGTCGAGGCGGTCGAGGATCTCGCTCTCGTAGCCCTCGGCCTCGGCCCAGCGCAGGTACATCCGCTCGAGCATCTCGGCCCAGTCCTGGGACTCGGTGCCGCCGGCACCGGGGTGGATCGCGACCAGCGCGTTCTTGTCGTCGTCGGCGCCCGAGAGCTTGAGCTCGAGGTCGAGCCGGCCGAGGTCGCGGTCGAGGCGGTCGAGGAACTCGTTCAGCTCGCCGTCGGCCTCGCCCTCGGCGAGCAGCTCCTCCCACGCCCCGAGCTCGCCGGCGTCGGCCTCCAGGCGCGCCAGGCTCTCGCGCCGGCGCTCGAGCGCGCGGCGGCGGCGCAGGAGCGGCGCGCTCCGGGACGGGTCGTCCCAGAAGCCGGGCTCTTGCATCTGGCGGTCGATGTCGGCCAGCTCGGACTCGAAGTCGGGACCCTCAAAGATACCCCCGGAGGGTGGCGAGCTGCCGGGAGAGCCCTTCGATGCGCTCTCGGCTGTCGGCGGACGGGGCGGTGGCGTGGCTCATGGCGTGCTCCTGCGACGGTCGAATATACCAGAGGCGAAACCCGAGGCGCGGGCGGCGGCGGCGACCGCGCAC
>CAZNIX010000126.1:0-10879 GCA_964573125.1 uncultured Thermoanaerobaculia bacterium | reverse complement strand
CCGCGCGGCCGATCGCGGCGCCCGACCTGCCGACGCTCGGGGCGCTGCTCCGCCGCGCCCGCCTCGCACTCGGCGGCGACACCGGCCCGATCCACCTCGCGCACGCGCTCGGCACTCCGGTGGTGTGCCTGCTCGGCCCCACCGATCCCGAGCGCAACGGGCCCTACCGCGCCCCCGCGAGCGCGCTCTGGCGGCGGCTCCCCTGCTCGTTCTGCTACAAGCGCTTCGGCGACGCCAAGGCGTGCCTGCTGGCGCTCCGCCCGGAGGCGGTGGCGGAGCGGGCGCTGGCGCTGCTCGCCGGCCGAAGGGACGGCGCCGCCTCCGCCAGCGGGTTCGTGAATGTCGAAGGCCCGAAGCATTGACCCGGTTTTCGGCCGGTTGCTAGACTGGCCCCTCGCACCCCACTCGCGACGGCGCCCCGCGGCGGCCCGGTCCGCGCGGGGGCACACGGCAGCAGGAGGAAGGACGAGCCATGGCGCGAGCCAGCAGAGCGGCCCAGGACCGATTCGGTGATTTCCTGGTCAAGGCCGGCGTGATCAACGACGAGCAGCTCCAACAGGCGCTCGCGGCGCAGAGCTCGCAAGGCGGGCGCGTCGGCACCAACCTGGTCAAGCTCGGCCACCTCGGCGAGAAGGACCTTATCGAGCAGCTCTCGCAGCACTTCGGGGTGCCCTCGGTCGACCTCAAGGGGATGGAGATCGAGGAGCAGGTGCTCAAGATCATCCCCGCCGACATCGCGCGCAAGTACACCATCCTGCCGGTGGCCAAGGCCGGCGCCACGGTCACCCTGGCGATGATCGACCCGACCAACGTCTTCGCCATGGACGACGTCAAGTTCATGACCGGCTACAAGGTCGATCCGGTGGTGGCGTCGGAGACCGCGCTGCGGGCGGCGATCGAGGAGCACTACGGCTCGACCCACGCGATCGAGCTGCGCAAGGTGATGGAGGACCTGACCGAGGAGGCCGACGCCGACCTCGAGCTGCTCGAGGAGGAGGAGGACCTCGACCTCGGCACCCTCGAGGAGGAGTCGGGCGCGGCGCCGGTGGTCAAGCTGGTCAACATCATCTTGACCGACGCGATCAAGCGCGGCGCCTCGGACATCCACGTCGAGCCCTACGAGAAGGACTACCGGGTGCGCTACCGGATCGACGGCGTGCTCTACGAGATGATGCGCCCGCCGCTCAAGCTCAAGGAGGCGATCACCAGCCGCTGCAAGATCATGGCGAAGCTCGACATCGCCGAGAAGCGCCTGCCCCAGGACGGCCGGATCAAGATCAAGACCAAGGTCGCCAACCGGGTCAAGGACCTCGACTTTCGGGTCTCCAGCCTGCCGACGATCTGGGGCGAGAAGATCGTCATGCGGCTGCTCGACAAGGACCAGCTCATGCTCGACATGACCCGGCTCGGCTTCGAGCCGGAGTCGCTGCGCCGCTTCGAGCAGGCGATCCTCAAGCCCTACGGCATGGTGCTGGTCACCGGACCGACCGGCTCGGGCAAGACCAACAGCCTGTACTCGGCGCTGCAGCGGATCAACACCCCCGAGGTCAACATCATCACCGCCGAGGACCCGGTCGAGTTCAACCTGCCGGGGATCAACCAGGTGATGATGAAGGAGCAGATCGGCCTCAACTTCGCCACCGCCCTGCGCTCCTTCCTGCGCCAGGACCCGAACATCATCCTGGTCGGCGAGATCCGCGATTTCGAGACCGCGGAGGTCGCGATCAAGGCGGCGATGACCGGCCACCTGGTGCTCTCGACGCTCCATACCAACGACGCGCCGTCGTCGATCAACCGCCTGATGAACATGGGCATCGAGCCGTTCCTGGTCGCTACCTCGGTGCACTTGGTGGCGGCCCAGCGGCTGGTGCGCCGGATCTGCCAGTTCTGCAAGGAGCCGGACGACGTGCCGCCGGCGGCGCTGCTCGAGGTCGGTTTCCGCGAGGCCGAGATCCCTGGGCTCAAGCTGTTCCGCGGCAAGGGCTGCGAGCGCTGCAGCAACACCGGCTTCAAGGGGCGGATCGGCCTGTTCGAGGTGATGGACGTCAACGACGAGATCCGGGAGATGATCCTCTCCGGCGCGACCAGCGTCGAGCTGCGCGAGCGGGCGACGGAGCGCGGGATGATCGGCCTGCGCGAGAGCGGCCTGCGCAAGATCGCCGAGGGGATCACCACCGTCGAAGAGGTGGTGCGGGAGACCGTGGTGTAGCCACCGCCCCCCCGGCCGTCGCGGGGGAGCCCCTCCCAGGGGACGGGGCGCGCACCTTGCCCACCGCCTCCCTCGGCCGGCGCGGGGGAGCCCCTCCCAGGGGACGGGGCGCGCACCTTGCCCACCGCCCCCCTCGGCCGGCGCGGGGGAGCCCCTCCCAGGGGACGGGGCGCGCTTTTCGGGTGCGGGGTGCGGACGGCGCGCCCCTCGACTGCCCCCGCGCGCTTCCGGCTTGCTCTTCCGCAATGGGCCGTTGAGCGCGGGGTCCGACGCCCCTGGGAGGGGCTCCCCCGCGCCGGCCTGCCCACCCGCCCCGCTTCATGGGGGTGACAGACCGGATCCACGCCGGGATGGAGGGTCTACTCCCCGAGCGCCATCGCCATGACGTGGAAGCCGGCGTCGGCGTAGATGGTCTCGCCGGTGACGCCGGCGGCGAGGGGGGAGAGCAGGTAGAGGCCGAGGTGGCCGACGTCGGCGCGGTCGACGTTGGCGCCGAGCGGCGCCACCTCGGCGACCCGCTTGTACATCGCGAGGAACCCCGGGATCGAGCGCGCCGCCACCGTGCGCACCGGGCCGGCGGAGATCGCGTTGACGCGCACCTTCTTCGGCCCCAGCTCGTAGGCGAGGTAGCGAACGGTCCCCTCGAGCGCGCTCTTGGCCACCCCCATGACGTTGTACTTCGGCACCACCTTCTCGGCCGCGTAGTAGGTCAGGGTGACGATGCCGCCGCCCTCGTTGAGGAGCGGCTCGGCGCGCTGCGCCGCCGCGACCAGCGAGTAGGCGGAGACCTCCATCGCGGTCAGCCAGTCGACGCGGGTGGTCTCGACGTAGCGCCCGTCCATCGCCGGCCGCGGCGCGAACGCGATCGCGTGCACCAGGTAGTCGAGGCTCCCCCAGGCCTCCCGGAGGCCGGCGAACAGGCGGTCGAGCTGGCCGTCGTCGGTCACGTCGCAGTCGTAGAGGCGGGCGCCGGGGAGGTCCGCGGTCAGCTTCTCGAGCGTCTCGCGCAGCCGCTCCCCCTGGTAGCTGAACGCCAGCTCCGCCCCCGCCGCGGCGAGCTTCTCGGCGATCGCCCAGCCCAAACTGTGGGCGTTCGCGACCCCCATCACCAGGCCGCGCTTGCCGGAGAGGTCGATCGGGACCATGGCGCGGCGCATCTTACCCCGACGCGCCGCGCCCGGTCCCGCCGCTGGCAGGCCAGCCTCAGTTGAGCGTGAAGTCGACCTGGACGGTCATGTACACCGCCACCGGCAGCCCCTTGAGGGTGGCCGGGGCGTAGCGCCAGCGCTCGACGGCGGCGACGGCGGCTTCGCTGAGACCGAACGGGCACGGCTTGTCGACCTCGAGATCGGTGACGCGGCCGGCCTTGTCGATCACCGACTTGAGCAGCGCCGTGCACTCGATGCGGGCGCGGCGGGCGACCTCGGGGTAGACCGGGACCGGCCCCTCGATGCGCACCGGCGCGACGACCGCGCCGCCGATCGGCAGCGGGCCGTCGGGCTCGGGCTCGGGGGGCGCGTCCGGGAAGTCGATCACCGCGTCGAGCGGCGGCAGGTCGAACACCGGCTCGAGGGTCTCGGCCAGGCGCAGCGGCTCGGGGTCGGTGGGGTCGGGGTCGGGGACCGGCACCAGTTGTTTCCGCTCCTGCCGGGGCTCCTCGGGCGGCGGTTCCGGCGGCTTGAAGCGCTGCACCGGCACCACGAGGTAGACCTTCTTGTCGGCCTCGGCGGATTCGGCCTCGAAGCTCGGCAGCGGCGCGATCAGCAGCAGCGCGTGCACGGCGGCGGCCGCGGCGACGGCCAGGCGCAGGCGGCGCGGGCTCTCCTCCACCGGCAGGTAGTACGCGGTCGGTTCGACGGCTTCGACGACGGGACGGTCGGGACGGTGATCGTTCACGGTGCACCTCCTCCGCTTCTGGGCTGGGGCGCCGGAGCGCCTCGGCCGGGGTCGGTGGATGGGCTTCCGTGCGGCGCCGCGCGGGGTCAGCCCGCTTCCGAACCGCTTAGACCCACGAGCGAGAAGAAAAGATCCCGACCCCAGAAGGTGTGAAGGACTCCCAGGGGCCGGCCCGGTCCTGCGCTGGCCCCGACCGGCTCGCCCCCGCGCCCCGAAGGGGCGCGCGGCGGCGCGCCGCGCCGCCGAGACAGGGGAGGGGACCCGCGCCCCCTGGAACCAAGACCGTCACTCGCGCGGGGAGGGGGGCGCAGCCCCTCTCGACAAACTCAGCCGGGCGGCGGCGGTGACCATGTGGACCATGCCCGCGAGCCCCATCGACTTGCCCATCGACAGCTCGCGGCCGAAGAGGTCGTAGATCAGGTCGCCGGGCACCCGCGCCACCTCCTCGGGCGGGACGCCGGAGAGCGTCTCGCCGAGGATCACCGCCAGGCACTTCGCCGAGATCCCCTGCGGGTTCTCGACCGCGAAGTGATAGTCGAGCGCGCCGTCCGGCCGCGCCTCGGCGAACACGTAGGCCTCCGACTCGCAGGCCGGGACCTTCGCCGCCGCCGGGAACGGGCGGCGGGCGACCCGCTCGGGCACGTCGCGGAACCGCTCGGCGACGTCGATCAGCGCCTGGATGCGGTCGTCGCGCCCGGGCAGCAGCGCGAGCAACTCGACGGTCTCGGCGAGCCTGGGCGGCAGCGTGGAGGCGGTCACGGCGCTCCCGGCGGCGGCGTCCATTCGTCCCGCAGCGGCGGCGGCGCGCGGCGGCGGAGATGCGCCCCTCGCGAGCCGCGGTCCGGCCCGGCGTCCCCGTCGCTCACGGGCGCTCGATCGGCACGCCGACCAGGTTGCCCCACTCGGTCCACGAGCCGTCGTAGTTGCGGACCCTCTCGAACCCGAGCAGGTGGGTGAGCACGAACCAGGTGTGGCTCGAGCGCTCGCCGATCCGGCAGTAGGCGACGACCTCGTCGCCGGGCGCGAGCCCCGCGCCGCCGAGGTAGATCTCGCGCAGCGCGGCGGCGTCCTTGAAGCTGCCGTCCGCGGGGTCGACCGCGCGCGCCCACGGCACGTTGGCGGCGCCCGGGATGTGGCCGCCGCGCAGCGCCCCCTCGTTCGGGTACTCGGGCATGTGCAGGCGCTCGCCGCGGTACTCCTCGGGGCTGCGCACGTCGATCATCGGCTTGCCCGCGCGCTGGTGCTCGAGCACCTGGTCGCGGAAGGCGCGGATCTTCGAGTCGTCGCGCTCGGGCGCCGCGTAGTCGCTCGCCGGGTAGCTCGGCGCCTCGCGCGCGAGCGGCCGTCCCTCCTGGAGCCACTTGAGGCGGCCGCCGTCCATCACCCGGGCGCGGGCGTGGCCGAAGAGCTGGAACACCCAGTAGGCGTAGCACGCCCACCAGTTGTTCTTGTCGCCGTAGAAGACCACGGTGGTGTCGCGCGCGGCCCCGATCCGGCGCATCAGCGCCTCGAACTCGGCACGGCCGAGGTAGTCGCGGCGCAGCGGGTCGTTGAGGTCGCGGCTCCAGTCGATCTCGACCGCGCCCGGGACGTGGCCGCTGGCGTAGAGCAGGGGGTCCTCGTTGGACTCGGCGACGCGCACGCCGGGGTCGTCGAGGTGATCGGCCACCCACTCGGTGGAGACCAGGACGTCGGGGTGGGCGTAGCCGCGGTCGGCGATGGCGGTCATCGGATCTGGCCTCCTGGGATCTTACGGCGGCGTCCCGCGGCAACTCCGGGCGCGACGCCGGACTCGAAGCGTGTGAATCCTCGCAATCGGTGACGCGCGCCCTCTATTCCCTCCGGTGCCGGCAACGGCGCCGGAGGCGACGCCGGGCGGCCGCGGGACCCGGCCCGGCCGGCCCCGACCCTGGGGTATGATCCCGCCCTCCGCACCTGCCGACGAGGTGACGGCAGCGGTTCCAACCGAGCCCCTGAACGGGGCTCGGCGCGCGGAGCGCGGACCCGGGGGTGGGGCCCCCAAAGAACCGCGCTTCTTTGGGGCGGCGGGCTGGAACAGCCCCCCGAAAAAAGATGAGCTACCGGCACATCCGGCTTCCCGAGCAGGGCACGAAGATCCGCGCCGAGGGCGGCGCGCTGGTCGTGCCCGACGAGCCGATCCTCGGCTACATCGAGGGCGACGGCATCGGCGCCGATATCATGCGCGCCTCGCTGCGGGTGTGGGACGCCGCGGTCGAGCGCGCCTACGACGGCAAGCGCAAGGTCCGCTGGGCGGAGATCTTCCTCGGCGAGAAGGCCGCCGCGATGTACGACGGCGAGGTCTACCCCGAGGAGGCGCGCGCCGCGCTCGCCGACCTCGTGGTGTCGATCAAGGGCCCGCTGACCACCCCGGTCGGCGGCGGCTTCCGCTCGCTCAACGTCTCGCTCCGCCGCGACCTCGACCTCTACGCCTGCATCCGCCCGGTGCGCTGGTTCGAGGGGGTGCCCTCGCCGGTTCGCCACCCCGAGCTGATCGACGTCGTCATCTACCGCGAGAACACCGAGGACGTCTACGCCGGCATCGAGTACGAGGCCGGCAGCCCCGAGAACGAGCGGCTCGCCCGCTTCCTGCGCGAGGAGCTGGGCGCGGAGTTTTTCGAGGGGTCCGGGCTCGGGATCAAGCCGATGAGCGCGTTCGGCACCAAGCGGCTGGTCAGGAAGGCGATCCGCCACGCGCTCGAGCGCGGGCGCCCGAGCGTCACGCTGGTGCACAAGGGCAACATCATGAAGTACACCGAGGGGGCGTTCCGCGCCTGGGGCTACGAGGTGGCGCGCGAAGAGTTCGGCGACGTCACGGTCACCGAGGACGCGCTGTGGGCCGAGCACGGCGGCACGTGCCCGCCGGGCCGGATCGTGATCAAGGACCGGATCGCCGACATCATGTTCCAGCACATGTTGCTGCGGCCGTCGGAGTTCGACGTCGTCGCCACCCCCAACCTCAACGGCGACTACCTCTCCGACGCGATCGCCGCCGAGGTCGGAGGGGTCGGCATCGCGCCCGGCGGCAACGTCGGCGACGCGGTGGCGCTGTTCGAGGCCACCCACGGCTCGGCGCCCAAGTACACGAACCAGGACAAGGCGAACCCGGGGTCGCTGCTGTTCTCGGGGGTGCTGATGTTCGAGCACCTGGGCTGGCGGGAGGCCGCCGACCTCATCAAGGGCGCCTACCCGCGCGTGGTCCGCCGCAAGGTCGTCACCTACGATTTCGCGCGCCAGATGGAGGGCGCCACCGAGGTCCCGACCTCCGGCTTCGCCGACGCCCTGATCGACGAGATCGCGCGCGGCGGCAAGGCGCTGATCGAGGAAGAGCGGGCGAGGCGGCGCCGCTGACCGCGGGACGGCCGGCGGGCGGCTCCGGGCTCGAGCGGGTCAGAGCGAGCGCTTGCGCGCGCGGACGTTGCGCCGGCTCCCCTTCGGCTTGCCGGGGAAGCGGTCGCTGCCGCCGCCGCCGCCGTAGCCGGCGAACGGCGGGCCGCCGCGGCGCTGCGGCGGCCGGTCCTCGGCGGGGTTGACCCGCAGCGCGCGGCCGCCCAGCTCGTAGCCGTCGAACATCTCGATCGCCTTGGCGGCCTCCTCCTCGGAATCGAACTCGACGAACGCGAATCCGCGCGGGCGGCCGGTCGCCCGGTCGGCGGGCAGGAACACCTCCCGCACCGAGCCCGCCTGCGCGAACAGCTCCTCGACCTCCCGCTGCGAGGTCTTGAACTCGAGGTTGCCGACGAAGACCTTGGAACCCATGGGCATACGCCCTTTCCGCGGGGTATGCCGCTGGAACCCGTATGGCGCCGCGCCTCCTCCGCTATGCGAAGTGTACCGCGGTCGGGGCGCGGGCGCGCGACGCGCGACCGCGGGGGGCTACGGCGCGGTCCCGGACCAGGCGCCGAGGTCGCCGGACTCGCTGCCGAGCCCGGCGCCGGACGGCGCGCAGGGCGAACGCCCGAGAGCGGAAACACTACGGCGTGGACGAGGTCCACGCCGTAGTGTTTCCGCTCTCGAACCCGTCGGCGAAGAGCGCGAGTGGGATCGCGACCAGGCTCGCCGAGCGCGCGGGGAGCGCGAGCGTGAAGCCGGCGCCGGCGATCGGCACCGGGCCGATCTCGGCCAGCGGGTTGGCCGGATCGAAGCGGTAGAGGACGCCGTCGCCCTCGGCGCCGCCGGCGATCGTCACCTCCGCCTGGCGCGCCGTGACGTCGCGGCTGAAGAGCAGGACGAGGAGCCTCGCTTCCGGCGTGACGACCGCGTAGGCGCCGACGTCCTCGACGTCGCCGCTCACCGCGCGCACGCTGTCGCCCACCGCCCGCGAGCCGGCGCCGTCGTAGTCGAGGAACAGGCGGAACGCATCGACCACCCGCGTGCCCGGCTCGGGCGCCACCCAGCGGGTCGCGACGTCGACCCCTTCGCGGCCGAAGAGCGCGAGCGCTTCGGCGTGGGCCAGAGCACTGCTCGGGCCGTCGTCGGCGCCCCAGCGGTACTCGGTGATCGCGAGCTTGGTGCCCGGGCAGTGGTCGTCGATCCAGCCGCGCATCCGCGGGATCAGCTCGACCGGCGCGTTGATCCACGACTCGGCGACCCAGGCCGGGTCCCACAGCTCCCGCAACGAGCGCAGGCGGCGGGCCGAGGTCGCCGCGTCCTCGCCGGAGTCGCCCGGACCGAGGCCGGCGACCCCGCCCTGCGGGTAGTAGTGGACGTCGAGGTAGTCGACCAGCCGGACGCCGGTGGTCTGCTGGTGGGCACACACCTGCTGGAGGTACCAGGCGAGCAGCGGCAGCCCGCCGTGCGCCTGGCGGTCGGGGCCGTCGAGGCAGGTCGGGTTGACCTGCCAGTCGGCGGCCGAGGTGAAGTAGGCGCACCAGCCCCAGACGACCGGGCCGAGCGTCTCGGCCGCAGGGTCGGCGTCCTTGATCGCGCCGGCGATCGCGACCGTGCGCTGCCACAGCCCGTCGTAGTCCAGCGGGTTGGGCGCGACGTCGCGGTGGGTCTCGTACCAGAGCATCGGCTCGTTGTCGAGCGCCCACAGGCGCACGCCGCCCTCGCTCGCGCTGCCCACCCGCGAGGCGACGTGGGCCATCCAGCCGGTGACGAAGGAGGGCGCGATCGGCATCGAGGTGTCGCCCGGGTCGTTGCCGACGATCCGGTCGTCGACGCAGAACGTCGGCGACGGGTTGGGCGCCGACGCGCAGCGGCCGTTGCCGGAGTCGTTCGAGCACCAGGGCGGCGGCGGGTTGTAGAGGTCGCACTCGACCTGGTCCTGCGGCCCGTACTCGGCGACCGAGAAGCCCCAGCGCTTGATCCGCCCGTCCCCGCGCGGCGCCCAGCCGATCAGCGGCACGGTCTCGACCGGCTCGCCGCCGAACTCGAACGTCTCGTCGTGGAAGACGTCGGCGGCCGAGCCGTGCGGGAGCGTCCCCGGATCGGGCGCCGGGATGTTCTGGAAGAAGTAGTCCGAGGCGGTGTTGTGGACGTCGATCTGCCAGTTGTAGCGGGTGGTCGCGTTGCCGCCGCGCCGGCGCACCGGGAAGCGCAGCGCCTCGTGGAGCGCGAGCGCGCCGAAGTTGACGCCATAGATCCGCGGGTCGATCGCGCGGCGGTCGAGCGCGGGGTCGATCGCGACCGCGACCGGGCCGGGCGGGGGCGGCGGGTTCGGGTTCGCGAGCAGCTCGACCTCGTCGACGTAGGCCGCCGGCTGGTTGCTTGCGGTGCCGGCCTGGAGGATCAGCCCGTCCCAGAGCGTCGTCGGATCGGCGCCGAGCGCCGCGAACGGCACGACGACCTCCGCCCAGGCGCCGGCCGGCACCGAGCCGCCGGCGATGAACGGCCCGAGCGCGGCCTGGCCGATCATGCCGCCGCCGAGGTGGATCGAGATCAGAAGCGCCTGGCCGCCCACCGCGCCGCCGTGGACCTGGAAGCGCACCCGGTCGTGATCCGCCACCGCCTGGGCGCTCGTGGCGTGGAAGAACAGGCCCTCCCAGTTGTCGGGCTCGAACGAGATCGAGGCCGTGCCGCCCGCGACCGGCGACGGGTTCGCGAGGTCGTGCACCGCCCACGACCAGTCGTCCCAGCCGGGGGCGAGGGCGTCGTGGTAGACGACGGCGGGCTGAGCACGCGCCGAGCCGGCGCCGGCGGCCACGGCCGCGAGGGCGATCCAGGCGATGCGCCGAATCATTGACGATTGACCATATCTCATGATCCCCGGGCGGCCGGACGTCGAGAGCGCGAGGCGGGCGCGGCGCGCGGCGGCGTGCGCCGGCCGCCTGCAGTACCTGTGCGGCGGCCGAGCCGCGGCAGCCGTGGAAGCCGTGGAACCCGTGGGTCCGTGTTGCGCTCCGCCCCCGCGTTCTGGCAGACTACCGCCGAAGCCTATGCTTGCCTGACCCGCCACCTCGTTCCCCATCCTTCTTCGCCGGTGAGGAGGGCGTGTGCCCGGCGCGAACGCGCCGGCGCGCGCCCGCAGTGTGTGATCCCTCGGACGGCGCCCGGCTCGGAGCGCGGCCTCGCGGCCCGCCGCGCGGGCGCCGGGAGAACGACTACGATGCAACTGCACGAGTCTGGCTGGTCCCCTTCTTTTTCCGCACAGTTCCAACCCTTCGCCGGCCGCGGCCTCGCCCCCGGCCGGGTGATCGCCGACCTCGGCGCCGCCTTCCGCCTGGCCGCGGCGGACGGCGAGGTCGACGCCGTGCCCGCCGGCCGCCTGCGCCGGAGCGGCGAGCGCCCCGCGGTCGGCGACTGGGCGGCGTT
>CAZNIX010000125.1:0-10925 GCA_964573125.1 uncultured Thermoanaerobaculia bacterium | reverse complement strand
CCGGGCAACACTCCGGGAGCGGGGCCGTATCGTCATCCATCTGGAGGGTGGAAACCGTGACCACCTCGCCGACCCCAGGTCGCCGACCGGCCCGCTGGATCTTCGTGCTCGCCGGAGGGCTGGTCGCGGGGACCCTCGACATCGTCTATGCCTGCGCCTTCTGGGCGTTGAAGGCCGGCGTGCCGGCGCCACGCATCTTCCAGTCGGTCGCCGCCGGCCTGCTCGGCCGTTCGAGCTTCGAAGGCGGCGCCGCGACCGCGGCGCTCGGGCTCGCGCTCCACTTCCTGATCGCGACCTCGATGTCCGTGGCCTACTACCTGGTCGCGCGCCGCTGGCCGCTGCTGTCGCGGCGGCCGCTCCCGTGCGGCGCCGGCTACGGCCTCCTGCTCTGGGTCATCATGAACCACGTCGTCGTGCCGCTCTCGGCGGCGGGGTCCGGATCGAAGGACCCGCTGTGGATCGCGCTCTCGATCGCGGTCCACGTCCTCCTGATCGGCATCCCGATCGCGCTCTTCACGCGGCGGGCGCTGCGGGCGTGAGCCGGGCCGAACCTCACCCCGCCACCCGCAGCTTGGCGCGCCGGTTGAGCTCCTCGTCGGCCGCCGAGAGGGTGAGGTTCGCGGGCAGCGGGGCGCGGTCGAATCCGAAGGCGCGGCGGCGGAGGGCGAGGTAGTCGGACTCGCGGTCGCGGCGCACGCGGCCGACGCCGCCGGCCATCGGGTGGGTGCGGGCGGCGGTGGCGAGGCGCGACTGGAGCGAGTAGCCGGCGACGGCGGCGAGCGCCGAGGTGGTGCGGAAGTCTCGCCGGCCGCGGACGAGGCGGGCGAGCTTGCCTGCCACGTCGCGGCCGGAGTAGAACTCCCGGACGCAGCGGAAGGCGAGATCCTCCCAGCGCCGCGGCGGCAGGTTCGGGTGGCGCCAGGTGACCGCGCTGCCGTCGAAGCGGTCGAGGTTGCCCTCGGTGATCAGCCCCTGCTCGAGGAACTCGCCGTACTGCTCGGTGCCCGGGATCGGCGTCAGCAGGTAGAACGAGGCGACGTCGGGGCCGAGCGCCCGCAGGGTCTCGAAGTGCTCGCCGATGCTCGCCTCGGTGTCGGTCGGGAAGCCGAGGATGTTCGAGAAGTGGCTGCTGATGCCGTGGGCGCGGCACAGCTCGACGATGCGCGCGTAGCGCTCCGGCTTGTTGTGCAGCTTGTGCGCCGCGCGCAGCGCTTCGCGGCTGAACGACTCGACGCCGACGAACATCTGGAAGCAGCCGGCGCGGGCGAGCAGCTCGACCAGGTCGGGATCGCGCTCGATCTGGGCGTCGCACTGGGCGAAGAACGGGAGGCGGATCCCCTCGTCGATCATCGCCTCGAGCAGCGCGCGCAGGTCGGGGATCTTGTTGAAGTTGTCCGAAGTGAACATCACCCGGCGCACCCCGGCCGTCTGGGCCACCTTGAGGCTCGCGAGCGTGGTCGCGACCGGCTGGCTGCGCATCGCGCGGCCGGCGATCTTGATCACCGAGCAGAAGTTGCAGGTGAAGGGACAGCCGCGCGCCGGGTAGACCCCCATCAGGCGCACCGCGTAGCGGCGCAGGTCACGCGGGGAAGGCGGCTTGACCGGCGGCGGCTCGAGCCGCGCCTGCCAGCGCCGCTCGCCGCCGTAGACCGGCGCCAGCTCACCGGCGAGCGCGTCGCGCAGGATCGCCGGCCAGATCAGCTCGGCCTCGGCGAGCGCGAACGACACGCCGTGCCCCTGCAGCTCGGCGGTATCGCAGGTCATCGGGTGCGGCCCGCCGACGACCGCGCATGAGACGCCGCGCGAGCGCGCGAGCGCGGCAAGATCGAGCGCGCGGTGGAACTGGTGGCTCTGGACGCCGACCAGGGCGACCAGCGTCCGGCGGCCGGGGTCGGCGGCGAGGAGGTCGAGATAGCCGAGGTCGGTGCGTACGTACTCGTCGACCGTCACCGTCTCGCACCGCACGCCGTCGATCTCGGCCGCCGTCAGGCTCGCGAGATGCCCGAGCGTGCTGTTGGGCATGAACCCGCGCCGGAACCGCTCGACGAATCCGTCCCGGCCGTACTTGCTCGGCTTGACGAGGACGACGCGCAGCGGCTTGCGGGCGGCCATGGCGAGAGCGCCCCGGGGGGCGACCGCGGGGCGCGCGCGCTGAGGATACATCGAGGCCGAGGGCCAGGCTCGGAAGCCCGTCCGCTGCTCCGCCTGGTAGACTCCAGGCGCAGGAACCTCCGTAAATGACCGTCGCGCTGGACACCCTGCTGGTTCGCACCCCCGAGGTCTGCGGCGGCCGTCTGCGCATCGACGGCACCCGGATCACCGTCCTCCAAGTCGCGACCCTCTTCCTTCAAGGCCGAGGCGCCGAGGAGATCGCCGACCAGTATCCTCACCTGACCCTCGCCCAGGTCTTCGCCGCCCTCGCCTACTTCCACGCCAACCGCGCGGAGGTCGAAGCGGAGCTGGCCGCCGAGGCGACTGAGGCCGAACGTCTCGAAGCACTCCTGGGGCCCGACTCCTCGCCCTCGCTGTGAGCCGCATCCGCTGGTACCTCGACGAGGACGCGATGGAGCGGGGCCTCGTCCGGGGACTCCAGGCGCGTGGTATCGATGTCCTTACCGCGTACGACGCCGGGATGGCTGGGCGCGAGGACAGGAAGCAGCTCGAGTGCGCGAGTGAGCTCGGACGGGTTGTGTTCACCTTCAACGTCGACGATTTCTGCCGGCTCCACGCCGAGTACCAAGCCTCGGGGCAGGAGCATGCCGGCGTCGTGGTGGCCCATCGCCGCCGTTTCACGCTCGGCCAGCAAGTACATGGGCTCGCACGGCTGAGTTCGGAGGTGCCCGCAGAGGAGATGGTTGGGCAACGCGTGTTCCTGAAGGTTTGAGCGGATGGCCCAGCTCATCAAGGGCGGTCCGGATCTACCGCCCGAAGTTCTGCAAGCGCAGGAAGAGGGCGAGCTCGTCCTCTTCTGCGGCGCGGGCGTCTCGAAGCCAGCAGGTCTGCCGCTGTTTGGTGAGCTCGTCGAGAAGATCTATGAGGAGCTAGCCGAGGCCCCCACGCACATAGAGAAGCGCTTGTGCCGGCAGGGTCTCTACGACCGGGCTCTAGAGTTGCTGGAACGGCGCGAGATCAAGGTACGGGAGGTTCTGCGAGGACTATTGACGAAGAGTGCACCGGACCTCCGGGTCCACCGAGCACTTCTCACGCTCGCGGAAGTTCCGGGTGGGCATCGAATCGTAACCACTAACTTCGATAGACTCTTTCTCCAGGCGCTTTCCTCTCTCAGCCCGGATGCGGCTCCAACGCTGCCGGTCCCGCGCAAGCACCGTTGGTTGTCCCTCGTTCATCTTCACGGTTTGATCAGCGACGCTGATCCCGGCTCTCGAAATCTGGTCTTGACCAGCGGCGACTTCGGCCGTGCCTACCTGCTTGACGGCTGGGCGGCCCGTTTCGTCTCTGAACTCTTCCGGAACTTTACGGTGCTGTTCATCGGCTACGGTGTGGACGACCCCGTCATGCGCTACCTGACCGACGCCATCGCCGCGGAACAGCGCCAGGGCGCGAGTTTTCGTCAACCTTTCGCCTTCGCAGGAGTCTCCAGCGGGGGAACACGGGACCGCGAAGCAGACGAGTGGCGTTCCAAGGGAGTGAATGCACTGACCTACCAGAAGGGCTGGAAGCACCGGGCGCTCGTGGAGACCCTCGACGCCTGGGCCGAACTACGGCGCGGGGGCTTTCAGCGCCGCCGCACGATCGCTCTGAAACACGCTTCAAGGCCACCAGAAAGCTGGCGGGATGAAGAGGCACGGCTCGTCGTCTGGGCGCTTTCTGAACCGTCAGGCAACATCGCAAAAGCGTTTGCCGAG
The DNA here is from genome assembly GCA_964573125.1 of uncultured Thermoanaerobaculia bacterium. Taxonomy (GTDB): domain Bacteria; phylum Acidobacteriota; class Thermoanaerobaculia; order Multivoradales; family JBCCEF01; genus CAVSQV01. The sequence continues at coordinate 7,059 of CAZNIX010000125.1, read as the reverse complement.
CACGAGCCGGCTCCGCCTATTGAATGGCTGTCGATATTCACGGACTCGGAGGAGCTACCCGAAAAGGCCTCCCTCCTCTCCATGCCCGTTCTTGACGCTGCCGGGAAGCCGGTCAAGGTCTCTTCGCCGCTCGTCGGACTAGCGCCTACCGGTCGAGCCTCGCCTGTCACCGTGGCTTTAGCTTCCTGGCTTACGCGGCATCTCGGCGATCATCGAGTGTTGGACTGGGTACTACGGAGAGGCGGGCTGATGCACGAGAGTTTCCGCAGGAAAGTTCGCGAGCAGCTAAGTAGGGGCAACGGGATTCCAGCACCCCTTCGAACAATCTGGGGAATCCTTGCCTGCGAAGATTATGCGCGCCGACTTGCCGACCGCTGGCAACCGAACCTGAGCTTCCTCGACCGTCGGATCACTGAGGAACCCTGGAGCCCACTGCTACGCGCAGAGGTCTTGAGAGCGCTGGCTCCCATCCCAAGCCTACGGGAAGCCTGGCGCGACCCAGCTGAGGAGCGCCCACTCACGGTCGGCCGTTTTGTCTCGATTGACATGGAGCTTAGCGACAGAGATTTTGGTACTGAACTCGTGCAGCGACTCGTCGCACCCGGCTACGAGTCGCGTCAGGAGATCCTCGCCGAGCTGGCACTTCCTGTGACGTCCTTGCTTTGGGAGACCCTGGAGTGGTTCGCTCTCCTCGGCGAAGCCGACGAGGGACTCGATCCGTCGGTAGGCGCGATGCCATCGATCGAGCCCCATCCACAGAACCGCCACTTCGAGCCCTGGGTGCATCTCATCGACTTGGCTCGTGAGAGTTTCCTTGCCCTCGACCGAGCGAACCCGGAGGAAGCCCGCTTTCTCGTGTCTCAGTGGCGTTCTGTAAGGTTTCCCCTCTTCCGGCGGCTCACGCTCTATGCCGCCACCCACGGTCAGGGTGGCAACCCAATGGTCGGTTTCCAAGTTCTCACCGAGAGGGAACACGTCGCACTCTGGCGGTCCGACACGAAGCGGGAATGCATGCGCTTTCTCAGGTGCGCGGCGGTTCGGCTGCCCAAGCCAATCCTGGCAGAACTGCTTGGAGCCATTCTCGCTGGCCCGCCGCGGTCGCCGGAGTGGGAAGCAGCCGACCCCGATGGGGAACAGAGGTGGCGGACCCACGCCGTTTGGTCAAGGCTCGTTCGGCTTTCGCACGGAGCGGTGCAGCTTCCGGCTGCAGCTCACGAGGAGCTTATCCGACTGTCGAGGCTATTAGGACGGGAGCCGGTAGAGGATGAGCAGGATGAGTTTGCGACCTGGCTGGGCGATGAGTGGGTCGGGCACAGCTACTCGGTAGCGGAGTTGTTGCAGCTCGGCGTTGGAGACCTTGCACTGCTCCTCGGTCAAGGCAGTGAAGAGCCGATGGAGCGCCAGTCACTGATGCTGGCATGGCAGGGACTTGTGGCTGAAGCTCCGGATAAAGTGCTTGCGGTGTTCCAGCATCTCGCTGAGCAGAATAGGTGGGTAGAGGACGCTTGGCGCTACGCGCTGAACGGCAAGTCTGAACTCCTTTCCTATCCGGATCTATGCGCGCTCTTGCTGAGAGCTCCAGAGCGTCTTGTTTCCGCGGAGATCCACAGCATCGCCCGGTGGCTCGCGGAGCGCGCGAGGAAGCTGGCGGAGGAGGATGAGAACCTCCTCTGGCAACTCTCCGAACGGATTCTCCCCCTGGCACTCGCCGCACCGGTCCACAACCTGACCGACCATCCACTCAATACAGCGATCAATCATCCCGCGGGCACCTTGGCTGAGCTCGCAGTTCACCGGCTGTCCGCCCGGTCTCCAGAACGAGGCCAAGGTCTTTCGGACAACCTGAGGTCGATTCTCGACGCCCTCGGCAGGGAGCAAAGTGATGCGGGCGCCGTTGCGAGAATTCTGCTTGCCACACACCTCAGACTCCTTCGCGCCACAGACGCTGCATGGTTTGACGAAACCCTTCTCCCTCGCCTCGCCTGGAGTTGTCCCGAAGCTCGCCTTCTGTGGCAGGGCTTTTTTTGGCAGCCGCGAGCCGACGCAGACCTGATGGCTGTGATTAAGCCCGCTTTTATCGAGGCTTTTCAGCACCTTGATGAGTTGGGCTCAACGGCGGCCAATGCCTGCCGATTCCTCACCTTTGGTTCGCTCGGCCTACCAGGGGCGTTTACGCGTGCGGAGGTATCGTCGTTGCTCAAGGAACTCGCTCCACCCTACCTCGCCGAGGTAGCGGGGGCGCTCGCCTCTTCTCTCCGCAGCCTTGGGGATGACGCGGGTGTGGGTTGGCACGAGCGGATCGGGCTGTGGTTTCGACAGAACTGGCCCGGTCGGCCTCAGCTCCGAACTCCTGAGGTCTCCGAGGCACTGGCCGAGGTGGCGCTTGAGACTGGAGACGCGTTGGTCGAGGCAGTCGAGGGAATCAAGCACTTTTTGGTGCCGATCCCACGGCCGGCGTCGCTAGAACATTGGCTCGAGAAATCGAACCAGCCTGAGCGTGCTCCGCGGGCAGTGGTCGAATTGCTTGACGCTGTCGTCCCAAGTGTTCCAGAGCCGCCTTGGTGGTGGAGGCTCGGTGGCTTGCTCGACCGAATTGAGTCTGCCGACCGTGCTCTCGCCAGGGATCTGCGGTTCCGCCGCTTGCGGGATGTGGCCGTCAGGGCGACCCCATGACGATGGATCGCCGATTCACCTCATGCCGTACAGGTACAGCACCGACGCCCACCCGCTGGGGAGGAGGTCGGGCGCCGTGTCGAGTTCCTGGCCGTACTTGCAGACCATCTCCAGGAAGTAGCGGGCGTGGAAGAAGGCTTCGAGGATGGGCCGGGTCTCGGCGGTCCAGTTCTTGTTGACTTCGGGGGTGAACTCTCTGCCGGTGCCGGCCGCGACGATCTCCAGGAACCAGGGGTTGAGCGGGCGACCGCCGGCGAGGTCTTGCAGGGCGCCGACGATCTGCCGGGTCGTGCCCTGCAGGTAATACACCTTGAACGACTGGTGGTAGAAGCGGTAGATCGGATCTTCGTAGCCCCAGTGGGAGCTGGCCTCGCGCAGGAGTTTCTCCAGCTCCGGGAGCTTGCTCTTGATCCGCTGGAGCAGGAGGTCGTCCGGCCTCGACGGCTCGTCGGATCCCATCTCGGCCTCTCTACCCGAACGCCTCCGCCAGCCGGTTGAGCTCGACCGAGCGGACGTCGGGGCGCTCTTCGAGGCGGGCGGCGAGGTCGAGGGTGAGCGCTTCGAGGTCGAGGGTGAGGACGACCTCGATCTCGCCGGCGAGGCGGGCGGTCGGGTGGGCCGGGTGGTCGGGGAGGAGGAGGCTCGCGAGTGCCGCGAGGGCGTGGGGCGGCTCGCCGCCCTCGTGCGCCGCGGCGGCGAGGCGGGCGGCCTCCGACCCGGGGCGCAGGACGACGCGCAGCTCTTCGCGCGGGCTCGGGAGGATCGTTTGCGGCTGGGCGACGCGCTCGGCGCGCTCGACGTTCGGATTGGCGCGCAGGCGGCGGAGGCACTCCTCGACCAGCGCGTCGCGGTCGACCGCGAGGAGCAGCTCGCCGCCCGAGGTGAGCTGCCGGGCCACGAGCGGGACGCCGATCTCCCGCGCCAGCGCGGCGAGGCCATCGGCCAGCGCGGCGTTGCCCTCGATCCGCCCGCCCGAGCCGGCGAGCGCGCGTTCGATCGCGCTGCCCGGCGCGAAGCCGACGATCAGCTCGCCGGCGACGAAACGCTCCTCGGCCGCGCGGCCGGGCTCATCGCACGGCCCGGAGGCCGAGAGGGCGAGGGCGGCGGCGAAGGCGAGCAGCAGGCGCATGGGGTCCACCGATCGAGGCCGGCTCCGGCGACGGGCGGCGCGGGCGGTGTCGAGGCGACGCCCGCGGCCCGGCGCCCGCGGCCGTGCCGGCCCATCCAGCCTATCCAGATTGCGAAGACCGTGCCGAGCATCAGCGCCTCCCCCGCCACCCGGTGGGCGAAGTCGAACGCCCACGGCGCCTCGACGCCGATCACGAACAGGCCGACCAGCCGCGCCAGGTTGACGCCCGCGACGAGCAGCGCCCCGATCGCGATGGCCACTGCCTTCGCGCGCGTCCGCCCCGGCAGGGCGGCGATCCCGGCCGCCATCAGCGCCGCGACGATCAGCCCGCTGCAGCGGTAGTAGATCTCGTAGCGGAACCCCTCGGGATGGGCGAGCACCGTCCCGGTCCGCTCGACCGCCACCCCCAGGCCGGAGAGGACGCCGGCGGTGAGCCGGGCGGTGGCGAGGTCGAGCGGCTCGAGCGCCGCGATCAGCGCCGGGCTCCGGTAGAGCCCCGCGAGGACGGCGCCGAAGAGCGCCATCGCGAGCGCGAAGCGGAGGGCGACCGCCTTCCGGCTCACCCGGCGGATCCCCCGGCCGCCCGCTGCCGCCGCACGAGCCAGACGAGCGCGAGCAGGGCGAGGATCGCCAGCCCGACCGTCGACGCCGCCGGCACGCGCACCGGCGAGTCGTCCATCGCGCCCAGCGCCTCGGCCTCGATCGTGGTGTCGCCCCGCGCCTCGCCGCGCACGGTCGCCGTCGCCTGCCCGGAGGCGTTGGTGGTGGCGGTCGCCGGGGTGACGCTGGCGACGCCGGCGTCCTGGGAGCTGAAATCGACCGTGGCGCCGGGCATCGGCGCACCGCCCGAGGTGACGGTGGCGACGACCGGCGCGGTGCGGCCCCGGCGCAATCTCACCGCAGCGGGCGAGAGGGTCACGCTCGGGCCGGGCCCCACGGACAGCGCGCTGAGCAGGCCGGCGCCGCACGGCTGCGGGCACTCGGTCGCCGAGCGCGGGACCGCGGCGGCCTGCAGCAGGCCGAGGATCTGCGCCGGCGTGCGCGTCGAGTCCTCCGCGAGCAGCAGCGCCGCCACCCCGGCGACGTGGGGCGCCGCCATCGAGGTGCCGTTGTAGCGGGCGTACCCGCCCTCGACCATGCTCAGCACGCCGTCGTTGCCGTTGCCGCTGTCGTTGCGGAGGACGTCGCCGCCCGGGGCCATGATCTCGACCGTCGCGCCGAAGTTCGAGTAGCGGGTGACCAGGCGCCCACGGAAGTCGCTCGCCGCGACGGTGATCACGTCGTCGCAGCTCCCCGGGCGGAAGTTCGCGGCGTCCTGGGCGTCGTTGCCCGCGGCCACCACCACCGTCACCCCCGCGGCCACCGCGTCGTCGATCGCCGCCTGGTAGGCCGGCGAGCACGCGCCCGGCCCGCCGAGGCTCAGGTTGATCACCCGCGCCGGGGTCGCGTTCGCGGGCACGCCGGGCACCGGCAGGCCGGCGGCCCAGCGGATGGCGTCGGTGATGTCGACCGTCGTGCCGCCGCACTTGCCGAGCACCCGCACCGCCTGAACGCGCACGCTCCAGTTGACGCCGGCGACGCCCGTCGCGTTGTCGGTCCGCCCGACGCCGACGGTGCCGGCGACGTGCGTGCCGTGCCAACTGTTCGGGCGCGCCGGCGAGCCCGGGAAGCACTCCCCGGCGGAGATCGCGTCGCCCGGGTCGGTCGGGTCGGCGTCGCGGCCGCCGCCGTCGTTGGCGATCGAGGGCGTCGCGATCATGTCGAAGCCGGCGACCAGGTTGGGCGAGCCCGCGATGTCCGGATGGGCGGGCAGGATGCCGGTGTCGATCACCGCCACCACCACGCCCGGGTCGCCCGTGCCGCTGTCCCAGCGGGTCGGCAGGCCGATCCCCCCGGGCGACTGGCCGGCGCCGGCGCCGCGGTCGCGGTAGTGCCACTGCTCGGGGAAGCGCGGATCGTTCGGCGTGGCGACGATCTGGAGGATGAAGTTGGGCTGGGCGTACTCGACGTCGGGCTGGGCCTCGAGCGCCGCGACCGTGTCGCGCGTCCACTGCGCGACGTCGGCGGGGCCGATCGCCGCCGCCGGGCCGGGCGCGATGCGCACGACGATCTCGCCGCCGGAGGTGACCGCGACGTCGGAGTCGAGCCCGAGCGCGCTCATGCGCTCGATCGGGATGCCGGCCGGCGCCGCCGTCTTCATCTTGACGATCACCTCGCCGGGGACGAAGCGCTCCGGGGTCGGGGTCTCGAACAGGAGCTGCACGGTCGCCGGGTCGACGCCCGCCTCGCCCGCGGGCTGGGCGGCGGCCCCGGCCGGCGCGAGCAGGGCGAGCAGGACGAACAGGACGAGGGCTGAGGCGAGGACGGGAGCGAGGCGGTCAGGTCGCGTTCTGGGCATGGCGGCTCTCCTCGAGTCGGGGCACGAAGGGAGGGACTCCTTCTCCCTCAATCGACTCTCTGAGATCTCTTTGGGCGGAGGAGTTCGAGCACCGTTACCGGGCGAGACACGGAAGCGTGCCCGATCCTCCGCTCGCCGGCGTCGCGCCGAGCGCGAGCGACCGGTCACGGCGGATGCAGCGCGCGGCGCGGCCGGCACCCTCGCTCGCGGGCCCGCCGCAGCGCCCGGCGCCCGCGGCGGACGCGAGGTCAGCCGTCCGGGCCGCTCGCTTCGCCCGCGCCGGCCAGCCGGAGCGCCTGCGCGAGGTTGGCCTGTCCCTGCGGGTTGTCCGGCTCGAGGGCGAGGGCGCGGCGGTAGGCGGCGGCGGCTTCGGCGGCGCGGCCGTGGGCGAACAGGAGATCCGCGAGGTTGAACCAGGCGAGCGCGTAGCCGGGGTCGGCCTCGGCGGCGGCGGCGAAGGCCGCCGCGGCCTCCTCGGCGCGGCCGAGGCGCTCGAGGGCGTGGCCGAGGTTGTTGTGGACCGCCGCGAGGTCGGGGTCGAGCGCGAGCGCGGCCCGGTACTCGGCCGCCGCCTCCTCGAGCTGCTCGCGGCGGTCGTAGGCCTCGGCGAGGCGGCGGTGAGCGGCCGTCGAGTCGGGATCGGCGGCGAGCGCCGCGCGGCATTCGGCGACGGCGTCGTCGAAGCGGCCGCGCCGCTCGAGCAGCCGCGCCAGGTTGAGCCGCGCCGCCTCGGCGGCGGGGTCGGCGGCGAGCGCTTGCCGGTAGAGCGCCTCGGCGCCGTCGAGGTCGCCCCGGCGCTCGAGCGCGGTGCCGAGGTTGGCGCGCGCGTCGGGCGAGCCGGCGGCGAGCGCGAGGGCGC
>CAZNIX010000124.1:0-10952 GCA_964573125.1 uncultured Thermoanaerobaculia bacterium | reverse complement strand
GGGCCGCCGACCCCGGCGAGCGGCGCGACCTCGCCGCCGGGCGCCCGGTGCTCGCCGGCTACCTGGCGTCGCTCGCCCGCGCCGAGCTGCTCCACCTCGGCCGCGGCCTCGCCCGCGCCGAGGCCGCGCTCGACGAGGAGGCGCGCCGCCGGCTCGCGGCGCTCGGCTACCGCTGAAGCGGGCCTGCTCGCCGAGGGCGGGAGTGGACGAATGTGGAGCGCTCTAGCTATACGCATCGACATGACCATCGGAGACCTGCGATGAGAACGGTGCAGATGACCCTGGACGAACGGCTCCTCGACGAGGTGGATCGCGCCGTCGAGAAGCTCGGTACGAACCGCTCGGCGTTCACCCGGGAAGCTCTCCGGACGGCCCTGGACCGGCGGCGGGAGGCCGAACTCGAGACACGCCACCGGCATGGTTACGAGCGCAATCCCGTCACTCCGGACGAGCTGGCCGGCTGGGAGGACGAACAGGTCTGGCCCGAGTGATGGAACGAGGAGAGATCCGCGTCTCCCGCGGCCGCCTCGGCGCGCTGATCGCCGTTCTCCCCGCCGCGCGGATGGAGGAGGTTCGGACGGCGCTGCTCTTCGCGCTCGGGTTTCGCGGCTGACGGCCGCCTCCGCTACAGCCCCGTCACCCCCGGGTTCGGGCTCGACTGGATCTGCCAGCTCCCCGCGAGGTCGGTGCGCTCGATCGAGGAGCCGCCCGGGGCGTCGCCGACCTCCGGGGCGTTGGCGCTGCCGGTCTCGTCGATCAGGTTGCTGTCGTTGTTCGGACCGTAGACCACGGCGTCGACGGGCACGGTGCTCCCCGTGACCTGGGAGGCCGGGACGGCGAAGAGCGCGACGCCGTCCCCGACCGTGCCGCTGTTCTGGAAGTCGGGGCTGAAGTTGATCTCCTGGTCGAAGCTAGGGAAGTAGTTGGCCGAGCTGGAGGTCGGGCCGCCGACCACGAACGTGCCGCCGGCGGGGATCGTCCCCGCGAGCTGGACCAGACTCGAGGTGTAGCTCGTGCCGCCGTTGCCCAGGCTGAAGCTCGCAAGGTCGATCGCGTCCTCGGTCGGGTTGTACAGCTCGACCCACTCCAGCCCGTCGTCGCCCGAGGAGGCGTCGTAGAAGACCTCGGAGAGCACCGGGTTTCCGGACGGCGGGGGCGGACCGCCGCCGCCGGGCTCGAAGGCGCCGGGGTCGGGGCTCGCCTGGATCTGCCAGCTCCCCTCGAGGTCGATGCGCTCGATCGACGAGCCGCCCGGGGCGTCGCCCACGTCGGGCGCGTGGGCCGTACCGGTCTCGTCGATCAGGTTGTTGGTGTTGGAGGGCCCGTAGACCACGGCGTCGATCGGCACGGTCGCGGCGGTGACGAACGCGGCGCGCAGGTTGAACAGCGCGACGCCGTCGGCGTCGGCGCCGCTGTTCTGGAAGTCGGGGTCGAAGTCGAACGCCTGGTCGAAGTCCGGGTTGGCGTTGTCCGCGCTCGAGGTCGGGCCGCCGACGACGAACGTCCCGCCGGCGGGGATCGTGCCCTCGAGCTGGACCTGGCTGGTCGTGTAGTCGGCGCCGCCGCTGCCGAGCGAGAGGCCCGAGAGGTCGATCGCCTGGCCGGTGGTGTTGTACAGCTCGACCCACTCCAGGCCGCCGTCGGCGCCGGTCGGGTCGTAGAGCACCTCGGTGAGGATCACCGCCCCCGCCGGCACGGTGAACGCCGCGCCGCCGTTGCGCGCGCCCGGCGACCAGCGCGCGTTGCCCGCGCCCTGGGCCGCGGTGTGCTTGACCAGCGGCGTGTTCGTGAGGTCGGGGTCGCGGGTCAGCGACTGGTTGTCGTTCGCCGCCGAGCCGTAGGTCACCTGCTGGACCGTCTGCGCGGAGGCGTTCGCCACGGTCACCGTGTCGCCGGTGTTGTTGAGCGAGAGGCCGCCGGTCGAGGCGGTGAAGACCAGGCCGTTGGCGGCGGCGTTGCCGAACGCGCCGGTCGGGCTGCCGCCGCCGAAGACCACGACCGCCTCGCGCCCGGGCACCACGGTGCCGGCCGCGAAGGTGTGGCGCACCGCACCGCCGTCGCGCACCGTCCAGCCCGAGACGTCGAGCGGCGCGTAGCCGGTGTTGACCAGCTCGACGAACTCGTCGTCCTCGGCGTCGCGCGTGCCGTCGCCGTTGGCGTCGCCGGGCGAGCCGTTGGCCGGGTCGGCGTGGATCTCGTGGATCAGGAGCGCCGGCAGGTTGACCTCGGCGGAGAGGAAATCGGCGCGGCTCCGCGGCAGGAGCTGGTAGCCGGAGCTGAGCGGCGGCGAGGAGTCGAACTGGCCGACGACGCCGAGGACGTCGAACGGCTGGGTCGGCGTCGCGGCGCCGGGGATGTCGGTGGTGTCGTCGATGCGCAGGGTGAGCGTGGTCACCCCGCCGTCGTCGCTGATCGTCAGGTTGCCGCTGCCGGTCTCGGGGATGGTGCCGGCGACGACGCTCACGCCGTCGATCCGCACCAGCGTCCCCTCGAGCGACTCCCCCGCCTCGGCCACCGTGATCAGCTCCGGCGCCGGCGGCGAGCCGGCGGCGACGAAGGTGTGACCGTAGTTGCCGAACGCCTCGCCGATGTTCACTTCGGTCTGGCCCGCGAACTGCTCGGCCTCGCCGACGAAGCGCACGAGGTCGCCGCGCGAGAGCGCGAGGAGATCGGGGTCGAAGACCTGGACGCCGCCGGTCGCGTCCTGGACGTAGATCTGCGACACCGAGGCGTGGAAGACGCCCGGCTCGACCGTCAGGTTGCCCTCGACGCGCACGCCGTAGTGCTTCGGGACGAGGACGCCGGCGGCGTCGTTCTCGCGCAGGGTGGCGATCGGGGTGACGCCCGCAAAGTACCCCTGGGCGAAGGAGAGCGCGCTCTGGGCGGCGCCGTCGGTGGCCTCGACCCGGTAGGCGACCTTCGAGCCGTCGGCGAGCGCCGGCAGCGTCGCGGCATAGGTATCGCCGCCCGAGTTGCTCATCGCGATCGGCGTCTGCTCGACGCCGTCGAGCCACCAGCGCAGCTCGACCGTCACCGCGCCGCCGTCGAGCACGTCCGCCTCGACGGCGACCGTCTCGGTCGAGAGCGGCACCTGCGGGCTCCGCGCCACGCGCACGATCGCCGGCGGGAAGTCGTCGAGCGTGCCTCCCTCGTCCACCGGCAGCTCCAGCGCGCCGAAGCCGCAGCCCGAGACCTGGTAGCTCGCGCCGTCGGAGACGACGAGCATCGTCCCCGGCAGCCCGAGCACCGCCGTCACGTCGTCGCAGTCGGCGATCCCCGAGGCGAGCGTGTCGTCGGAGCGGGTGTCGCCGGGATTGCCCGGGTTCTGCTGGAAGAACAACGGCGTGCCGCCGGAGGTGGTGAGCGTGCCGAGCAGGCGCTCGACGACCTCGCTGTTCGGGTGGCCGAAGTCGTTGGTCACCGAGTTCTGGTTGATCCCGACCTCCGGCTTCAGGGTCGAGAGGAACGTCGCGTTCGAGCTGGTGCGGCTGCCGTGGTGGTTCAGGGTGTAGACGTCGACGTCGCCGACGAACGGCGCCACCTCGGACTCGACGTCGGTCACCCCCTGGGCGGGCTCGCCGGTCAGGTCGCCGCCGATCCAGGCCGCGAAGTCGCCGTACTCGACGACCACCGCGACCGAGGCCGAGTTCTCGAACTGCCCCGAGGCGGAGATGTCGACCTCCGAGGCGTCCGGCAGCTCGCCGTTGACCACGTAGCAGCGCACCGTGACGCCGCCGCCGAGGTCGAGCGTGGTGGTAGCGGTGATCGTCGTCCGGTTGTGCTGCCCGGCCCAGAACGAGTAGTCGGAGTAGGCGAACGTGCCCGGCGTGCCGCCGAACGTGCCGCGGTCGTAGGCGATCGCCGACGGATCGAGCGGCACGAGCTGGAAGACGTTCTCGAGGCGCCCGATGTGGTCCTCGTCGTAGTGGGTGGCGATCACGTAGTCGAGGCTGGTCACCACCCCGGCGTCGATCAGGTCGGCGATGAAGTCCTCGATCGCATCGTCGGTCGGGTTGAGGCCGGTGCCGCCATCGATCAGGACCGCTTGCCCGGTGGGCGAGACCACCAGGGTGGCGCTCCCCTGCTCGATGTCGGGGTATTAGACGCGCCGGCGGTCGGCGGCGGCGGGGACGGCGATCAGGAGCGAGAGCGAGAAAGCGGCGGCAATCCGGGTCGCGGGCACGGGAGCACCTCCTGGGGGTGTGGCGGGCGTTGGGGAGCGGACGAGGGCGCCGCGCCCTCTAGCCCCTAGTGGCCGCGATCCGCCTCGACCGGGACAGCCGCCGCCGCGCGTCACGCTCCCGCCGCCGCGGGGTCACGCCGCCGCCGGCCCGCTCCGGCGCCACCGCCCCGCCGGCCGCGACCCGGCTACGGCACCACGCTGCTCCAGCGGCTCACGTCGCCCGACTCGAATCCGTCGGAGAAGATCCCCCAGGCGGCCCAGAAGCAGCCGTCGCCGTCGTGGATGCAGTCGATGCGGCTCGCGGCGCCGACCACCACGTACAGCTCGCCCAGGCTGTCCTCGGCGAAGCCGTACATGCCGCCGAAGCCGTTGGCCCAGCACGAGGAGGTGATCGCGGCCGGGTTCGCCGGGTCGAGGGTGTCGGTCTTCCAGATCTGGCCGCAGCCGGCGTCGCCGTAGAGGTAGTCGCCGGCGATCGAGGGGACGAGATCGCCGCGGTAGCGGTAGCCGCCCATGATCGACACCCAGCCGCCGTTGTGGTGGCAGAGGATCGGGTCCCAGTGGCCCGCCGCGCGCGGGAACTCGCACGTGGCCCCGGGGTCGACCGCGCAGCCGGCGACCGAGCAGTTCGACTCGTCGTTGTCGGAGGTCTCGCACCCTTCGCGGCAGACCCAGCCCCAGTTGACCGGCGCCGGCGTCGCCGCGCGCTTCAAGTTGATCTCCTCCCACTTCATCTGGCCGACGTCGCCCAGGTAGAGATCGCCGGTGTCGCGGTCGAAGTTGAAGCGGAACGGGTTGCGCAGGCCGAGCGCCCACACCTCGTCGCACGCCGGCTCCTGGCCGAAGAACGGGTTGGTCGAGGGCACCTCGTAGTTGCTCGGGCCGACGCCGCAGTCGTCCGGCGCGCCGGCGGCGGGGTCGACGTCGCGCACGTCGAGGCGGAGGATCTTGCCGAGCAGGGTGTCGGTCCGCTGGCCGTCGCCGTTGGCCCCCTGGTTGCCGTCGCAGCCGCCGCCGCCGTCGCCGGTCGACCAGTAGAGGAAGCCGTCGGGCCCGAACGCGAGCTGGCCGCCGTTGTGGTTGCCGGCCGAGGAGTGCTCGACGACGATGATCGTGGTCGCCGAGGCGGGGTTGCCGACGTCCGGGTTTCCGGCCGAGCGGGTGTAGCGCTCGACCACCAGGTCGCCGACGGTGCCCGGCCCGGTGTCCTTGCGGGTGTAGAAGACGTAGAGACGGCCGGTCTGCTGGTAGTCCGGCTCGACCGCGAGCGCGAGCAGCCCGCGCTCGCCGCCCGCGAGCACCGGCCCGCCGGTCTCGTCGCGCAGATCGAGGAACATCGTCGGCAGGATCGAGTCGGTGGCGCCGTCCCAAACCAAAATCGCCCCCTCCTGGGTGGCGATCAGGAAGCGCCCGCGGCCGTCGCCGGGGTCGACGAACGCGATCGGCGTCGAGGCGCCGGCCGGGAAGTCGCCGGCCGCGACCAGGGTCGAGATCGCGGCCGGCGCCGGCGAGCAGGCGGTCGCGCACGAGACGTTGTAGCAGCCGGTCTCGCCCCGCGCCGCGGGGGCGAGCGCGCAGGCCGCGACCGCCGCCAGCGCGGCGATCCCGAGTTGCCCGAAGCGGAAGCCGGGACGGTTCGCTCTCGACATGGTCAGACCCTCCATCGGCGATCCCTTGGAGTCTAACGCATCGAGTCTAACGCATACGATGGAGGGCTGCCGCCGGACGCGGACCTGTCGCCGCGCCCGCCGGCGCGGTACGATAGCGGCCCCGATCGAGTGCGAAAACCAGCCGATGGCCGAACAACGGAAGACGAGCGCGCCGCGCCGGGCGCCGAAGCGCCGCCGGCGGAGGCCGAAGCCCCACGAGAAGTTCCGCGACGCCCTCGTGCGGACGGTGATCGCCGGACCGCTGCTCGAGTGGTTCAAGGACCGGGAGGGGCACCCGCCGCCCTACGACGTCATCATCGACCTCAACCTCGACTACCGGGTGGACCGCGACCCGGCCGCCGAGGACGCGGGCGGGCGCCCCGGCGACGGGGCCGACGAGGACCCCGAGCTGCCCCGGGTCGCCGCGCGCAAGAAGGTCTTCCGGCTGGTGCGCGAGGTGATCGCCGAGCTGCCGGCGCCCAAGCGGCAACGGGTCAGCCTGCACGAGCAGAAGAGCCGGCAGACCCCGCAGTACGTCTTCGCCCGGCTGACCGAGAAGCAGATCCGCGAGCTGGTCCGTCGCGACCGTCCCGCGGACGACCCGCTCCGGCCGCGCGACCCCGAGCAGGCCGCGGGCCGGCGGGCGATCTACCGGATCTGGCCCGACTTCCCGCTCGACGCCCACATCAACCGCTCGGTCGCGACCATCAAGTGCGACGCCGCCCGCATCTCGTTCTCGGCGCTCGGCGAGGGGGTGGTGTGGGCGGTGCTCGACTCGGGGATCGACGCGGGCCACGTCCACTTCCGCGAGCACGCCAATCTCGATCTCCCGCTCCACCGCGACTTCACCAACGCCGAGCCCGGCTCGCCGCTGACCGACGAGTTCGGCCACGGCACCCACGTCGCCGGCATCATCGGCGGCGAGGTGCCGCCGCCGTCCCGGCGCCGCGCCGCCGGCGCGCCGGCGGCGGCCGGCGACGGCGGCCAGCCGGCCGCGGCCGCGCCGGAGATCCCGGCCAAGCTCCGCATCGCGGTCCGCCGCCGGGACGAGAGCGGCGCGATCTTCTCGCGCGTCGAGGAGATCGAAGCGATCGCCGGCATGGCGCCCAAGACCAAGCTGGTCAGCCTCAAGGTGCTCGACGACCGCGGCGCCGGCAACGTCAGCAACCTGATCGCGGCGCTCTCCTACATCCAGGAGGTCAACGGCTACGGCCGGCGGCTCAAGATCCACGGCGTCAACATGAGCGTCGGCTACAACTTCGACCCCGAGTGGTTCGCCTGCGGCCAGAGCCCGCTGTGCGTCGAGGTCGACCGCCTGGTGCGCTCCGGCGTGGCGGTGGTCGCCGCCGCCGGCAACACCGGCTACGGCAAGATCACGACCCAGGCGATCGGCGTCACCACCGCCGGCATCGACCTCACGATCAACGACCCGGGCAACGCCGAGAAGGCGATCACCGTCGGCGCCACGCACCGCGACAGCCCGCACATCTACGGCGTGTCGTACTTCTCGTCGAAGGGGCCGACGGGCGACGGCCGGGTCAAGCCCGACCTGGTCGCGCCGGGCGAGAAGATCGTCTCCTGCGCCGCCGGGCGCAAGCGCGACGCCGTCGAGGGCGAGACCGGCGGCGCTTGCCTCTACCGCGAGGAGAGCGGCACGAGCATGGCGGCGCCCCACGTCTCGGGCGCGATCGCCGCCTTCCTCTCGGTGCGCCGGGAGTTCTGGGGGCGGCCCGAGGAGGTCAAGACGATCTTCCTCGACAGCGCCACCGACCTCGGGCGCGAGCGCTACTTCCAGGGGCGCGGCCTGGTCGACCTCATCCGCGCCATCCAGTCGGTATGACGGAGTCGAGCCCCGCGCCGGAGCACTCAAAGGAGGGATCATGGAGCGAGTCGCCGAGTTTCCCTATTTCGAGGTCGAGTTCGACAAGAAGGGCCGCCCGGCCAAGCCGGACGAGGTCGAGGCGCTCGCCGGCTTCGTCGGCGGCGGGGTGAGCGACCTGTTGGTCGTCTGCCACGGCTGGAACAACGACATCGCCGACGCGCGCAACCTCTACCGGCAGCGGCTGCTGCCCGCGCTGCGCGCGCAGATCGCGAACGTGCCCGGCGCCGCGGGCCGGGACTACGCGGTGATGGCGATCCTCTGGCCGTCGAAGAAGTTCGCCGAGCCCGACCTGACCCCCGGCGGCGCCGCCGCGCTGGGCGACGCCGGCGGGGTGAGCGCGGACGACCTGCGGGAGCAGCTCGCGCAGCTCGCGGGCGGCTTCGACGACGAGGACGCCGACGCCGCGCTCGCCGAGGCGGCCGAGCTGGTCGACGACCTCGACGACGACGCCGACGCCCGCGGCCGGTTCGTCGAGCTGCTGCGCGGCCTGCTGCCGCGCGCGGCCGCCGAGGCCGACGCCGAGACCCGGGCCGAGCTGCCCGGGGAGCTGTACGAGCTGGACGGCGACGAGCTGCTCCAGCGACTCGCCGGGGCGGCCGAGGACGCCGGCCCGATCGACTTCGAGGCCGGCGGCGCGGCCGGCGGCGTCGGCGGCGCCGGCGGAGACTTCGCGGGCGGCGCCGGAGACTTCGCGGGCGGCGCCGCGGGAGGCGTCTTCGGCGGGGTCAAGGACGGCGCGCGCAACCTGCTCAACCTCACGACCGGCTACACGATGAAGAACCGCGCCGGGCTGATCGGCGCCGGCGGCGTCCACGACCTGCTGGTCAGGCTGCGCGGCCTGGTGCCCGCGCTCCGCCTCCACCTGATCGGGCACAGCTTCGGCGCCCGCCTGCTGAGCGCCGCGGCGAGCGGGCCCGACGGCGCGCCGCCGCTCGCGGTCGACACGCTGGCGCTGCTCCAGGGCGCGTTCTCCCACTACTCGTTCGCCGACCAGTGGGACCCGCCGAAGCCGAGCCCGGGCTTCTTCCGCCGGGTGGTCACCGACCCGCGGGTGCGCGGCAAGATGCTCGTCACGCACTCCAAGCGCGACCAGGCGGTCGGGCTCGGCTACGCGCTCGCGTTCCGCCTCGCCGGCCGCGACGCGGTCGCCGCTGCGATCGGCGACGAGCACGACATCTACGGCGGGCTCGGCCGCAACGGCGCGCTCAAGACCCCCGAAGCCAGGCCGCGGGACCTGCTGGCCGCCGGCGGCGACTACCGCTTCGACGACGGCCGCGTCTTCAACCTCGACGGCTCAGCGTTCATCAAGGGCCACTCCGACTTCACCGGCCCCGAGGTCGCATTCGCGATCGTTCAGGCGGTGGCGACCACCTAGCCGACCGAGCCCGACCAGGCGGAGGTATCGCCCGACTCGAAGCCGTCGGCGAAGATCAGGTCGGTCTGGATCAGGAACGCCCCCTCGAGGCCGCTCGCGAGCACGGCCTCGAAGATGATGAAGCGGCCGTCGTCGCTCATGTGGTAGCCGTCCTCGACCCCGCGCACGGTGGCGATCGTCCCCAAGCCCGGCACCGTGGTCACGCCGTCCTGGACGAGCAAGGTCTGGTCGAGGAAGAGGCCGGCGTCGATCGCCGTGTTCGGGTCGTTCCAGTCGCCGTACCAGAGCACGGCGCCGGAGTCGCTGACCTCGAGCGGGCCGCTGCCGAAGCTGGTGAACGTGAACACGCCGCCGATCGCGGGCAGGGTGTCGCCCTCCTGGATGAACGGGGCGCCGGAGCGGATCAGCACCGAGTCGGTCGCGGTGCTGCCGTCGAGGGTGCCCCGGAAGACGTGGAAGCTCGCGCTGACGTCGAGCGAGGTGCTGGTCAGGCTCGCCCAGTTGCGCGCGGCGACCGGCGAGGGGTCGCCCTCCTGGGCGAGCTCGAGGAAGGCCCCGTCCCACCCGTAGATGGCGTCGAGGCCGCCGGGGATGTCGACCGCGAAGATCACGGCGCCGCCGGGGCTGATCGCGGTCTCGTGGGGGCCGGTGCCGAAGTCGGAGAGCGCGACCGCCTGCCCGGGCAGGACGTCGCCCTCGGCGGCGATCAGCGTGCTGGTGACGACGCCGCCGGCGTTCGGGTCGGACGTCCAGACGTAGAGCGCGCGGTCGACGGTGGTCGGGATCGCCGGGTCGTCGACGCTCGCGGTCACGAGCAGCGCGCCGGCGCCGTTGATCTTGACGTCGAAAAAGCCGATCAGCGGCGTGCCCGGCGAGAGGTCGGGGGCGGGGTCGCTCTCCTGGACGACCTCGACGACCTCGGCGGCGATCGACCCGGCGGTGTCGAGGTAGGCGTTGACCGAGCTGTCCTGGTTGGTCGGCGGGCCGGCGAGGAAGAAGTTGAAGCCGGCCTGGCCGGCGTCGTTGAGGGTCACCGAGTCGAAGCTGCTGAGCGTGGCGCCGGGGGGGAACGCCGGCGGCGCGTCGCCCTCGCGCAGCTCGAGGACGCCGTTGCGCAGGAGCACGACGTCGGCGGTGGTCACGGCGTCGGTGTCGGCCTCGACCAGCCAGTCACCGCTCGAGTTGACCGCGATGTTGTTGATCGTCGTCACCAGGCCGACGCCGGGGACGCTGTCGCCCTCGACCACCAGCGGGACGATCGCGGGCCCACCGCCGGCGGCGGCGACCGCGGGCAGGAGCAGCAGGGCGCCGGCCGCAGCGATCGGCGGCCGGAGGGAGCGCGGATTCGCGGAGCGGCGGATCGCTTGGTTCATGGGGCTCGCCTCCTGAGAGATTTCGGTGACCGGGCCGGAGCCCGGGCGACCTCGGATCCCGTCCTGTCGGATCGTCCCCAACGTAGCACACCGAGCGCCGCCAGCCGCGGCGGAGCGCGCGGGGCGGCTCGAACGACCGGACCCACCGCGAGTCGCCCACCTGCGGCGGTCGCCGCCTCGCCCGCTCCGGGGGGTCGCAGTGTCGCGGGCGAACGCCACGGCGGCCGCGGGCACCGCTCTGCCCGCTACACTCCGCCCGTGCCCCTGCGCCTGGTCGCCACCTGCGCCCTCGGCCTCGAAGAGATCCTCGCCGGCGAGCTGACCGCGCTCGGCGCCGCCGGAGTGCGGCCGGAGACCGGCGCGGTCGCGTTCGCCGGCGGCTGGCCGGAGGTCTGGCGGGCGAACTGGCGGCTGCGCACCGCGAACCGTGTGCTCGTCGAGCTGGGGAGCTGGGACGCCGCCGGCGGCGACGCCCTCGCCGCCGGCGCCG
>CAZNIX010000123.1:0-10964 GCA_964573125.1 uncultured Thermoanaerobaculia bacterium | reverse complement strand
GTGGGGGGTGGGGGTGAGGGGGGTGAGGGACAAGGTTGCGGCCGGTCTCCTCGCGTTGGGCGACGCTGTCACGCGGCGTGGCAGTGTTGCCGACGGTGATGGGGTTGGAGGGCGCTGAGCTTCAGCTCGATTGCCGCGGAGGTGCGAAGAGCCCGAGGCCGAAGTGACAGCCGAACCCGAGCGCCAGCGGCCCGCGGATGGGTTCGGGAAAATGGACTCGCCAGAAGCTGCCGCGCGTGTCCGGCTGGGTGAGACCGCGCTTCGAGCGGAAGCGGTGGAAGTGGACGGGCCGGCGGTCGCGGCCGGCGACCTGGATCGACGGTACGGGCTCGATCGCCGGCTCGGGCAGACCTCGCTCGCGGCACTCCCGGCGGATCTGGTCTTCGATCGTGAACCCTTTCTTGATGTGCCATGGGTGGAGGTACGCGGTCACCGATTCCCACGCGCCGCTTTCGGCCAGCAGCCGGCTCGCCGCGGCCAACTCGCTGGCCGTGCCGACGGCTTCGAGGATGAGCTGCCACTCCTGTCCGTCCCGGTTCCACAGGCGATCGAGGCCCCCCAGCGCCGCGCGCGACGGAGCGTCGAGGCCTGCCGGCGCATGGAGGATCAGATGGTCGATCCGGCCGTCGGGCTCGCGATCTTCCGGCAGGTAGAAGGCGTGGCGGTGACCGGCCGGACCGGCGTGGCCGGAGAACACGTTGGGAATCGCGTCTTCTCCGAAGACCCGTTTGGCCCGGCTCATGACCGCGCGCCGGAACCACTCTCCGACCCGGACGCTGTCCTCGACGCGCGGCAGCGGGGCGCGGCCCCCCGCGCGGCCCCCGGCCGCCGCCTTGCGGTAGAGCGCGAAACGCGCGGTGGTGACCGGCACCTGTTGACGGCGGGGGCGAGGTCGGGGCAGGACGGCCGGCTTCAGACAGTCCGCCGGGCGGAGGTAGCGGATCGGCCGGGCCGCCGGCGGCTGACTCCAGCCCGCGGCGTGGAGGTCGGAGGTCTCCACCGACAGCGCGGCGAACCAGTCTTCGGGCAGGGTCGCGGCCGTTCGCCGGTCCGGCTTCTGGCCCCGCGCGGACAGCCCTTCGAGGAAGTGTGAGCGGAAGGAGCGGTAGTCCTCCGGGGTCCGCGGCAGGAGAAGGTCCACGGGCTCTTGACCGTCGCGAGCGGCAGCTTGGGCTTCGGTCGCAGGGAAGCAGTTGGGCTCGCCATCCCACGCATCGGATCTATCGGCGTCGAGCCAGCTTTCGGCTCGGCCGAGGTACCCGGTGGCGGCGAGGAGCGCATCGAGCAGGGCAGCGTTCTCGGCGTCGAGATCGAGCGCGGGCCAGGCCATGACCAGCGGCTCGTCCGGATCGACGCGGGCAAAGGCGTCGAAGACCAGCGTGCGCGTCTCGGACTTGCCGTCGCGGATGGGCATGTAGTGGCGCGCATGGGCGTGGACCGCCGGGGGGAGCCGATACACCGGCGGTGCCGCGGCGAGGGCGGCGAGGAGTCGGGACAGACCTTCGTTTTTGCGGCTTCCGGGCGCCAGCTTCCGGTGCCACGTCGCGATGAGGGCGCGGCAGAGCCGCCAGAAACCGGGCGGCCACGCGACCTCGGCCTCGTTCACGTGACGCCCCCACGGCGTAGCGTGGAAACGCCGGGCCGGGAAGCGAAAGCGCAGGGCGAGCACGGCTACTCCTCCGGCTCCTCGGCGGTCGCGGCCTTCTTCGTCTTCTTGCCCGGCTGCCAGGTCACCACGGTCACCGGGGGATCGGCGAACCGCCCCTCGCCGGCGACGGTCTGGATCAGACCGGGCAGCGCTGCCTCGAGGTTCTCCCGCGGCGGCACCTGGAACTGCTTGGGGCGCTTGACCGTCAGCTCGACGAGGTCCAGGTCGCAGGCGGTTCGCAAGCGCAGTCCCGTCTCCAGGAAACGGCGGATCTTGTACAGCGACAGCACGGCCAGAAGCGCCTCCACGCTCTGGCCGAAGCCGAAGCCGCGGAGCTGGGCGAGGTCGAGGTTGAAGAAGGCGGTGATCGCGGGTGCCGTGTACTCCTCGCGGGCGTAGGGAACGTTGCCGAAGCCCCGTGCGGTGTCGCCCGAGGGATCCACGTGATCGTTCTTGACCCCGCCGCTCTGCACCACGTTGACGTCCTCGGCCTCGATGAACGCGGAGAGCACCCGCGGCAGACGCAGGCGGCCGCCCGCGAGATCGCTCTTGGCAAGGAAGACGCCGTGGACGAGGGCGTTGGTGTCCAGCCGCAGAAGGACGGCGGCGAGCTTGCGGATGTCGACCGCGCCTTCCTCCATGTCTGCGAGCTCGGCCTTCAGGCGGTCGAAGACGGTCTTGTCGGCGCCTTCGAGGATGTAAGGCGAGTTGAGGCGATGGGCCTCCAGGACCGAGTTGGTCAGCGGCTTGCCGGCCGGGTCAACGACCTTGACCAATGGCAGCCCGCGCAGCGGCTCCACCCAATCGTCTGCGGTGGCATCCCAGCACACAGCCTCGAGCCGGTTCGCCATGCCCTGTGCGGATTCGACGAGGAGCATGCGGCGGCCGTCGGGCCCGTCGTAGACGGCAGGCCCGAGGTCCGGAAAGCCGGTGGGCTGGAAGCGGGTGCCCTGGAGGGGCTGCAGCGACGCCTCGAGCAGGAGGCGCGGGCTGCGGGCGAGCGGAGACAAGTCGAAGCTCATCGGGGCTCTCCTTGGTGATCGATCAGACGGTACGGTTCGCCTCCGCGAGGGGGGAGCCGTGATCGGGAACGGTGAGTCGCCCGGCGAGGTGCCGGATCGCTGGCGCGTCGAGCGGGACGAGCAGGGCGGCGAGCAGCCGCTGCCGCCGCAGCGCGTCGAGGATCTCGCCGGCTGGCGGTCCCGCCGGTGAGCTCGGCAATCGCACGCCGGCGAGGCGAAGGCGTTGCCATGCCTGCCGCAGCGCCGGGTCGAGCCGGCCGGCGGCGAGCAGCGCGGCCAAGCGCCGCGGAAGCGGCAACCGGCTCTCGCCGGTGGGGAGAACCTCTAACCTCCGCAGGGTGCCGTCCGGCGTGAAGAACGGCTTGAGGATCGCCAGTGCCGCAGGAGCCGGTTCCTCCCGGTCGCGGTCACGCGAGGGGAGCCGCAGCGGCAGGCGCACGAGCGCGAGCCCCTCGAGGAGACGAGCGATCCGCTCGTCGTCGGTCCCGCCGGCGAGGAAGGCGAGGACGGCGGAGAGGTCGGCGGGGGCCGCACCGCCGAACGGCTTGTCGCCGTGCTCTTCACGCTCCGCCCCGGCCGGCGTGCGCTCGGTCGCGAGCAGGCGGCGGTCGAGGACGCGGAGGAGGTTTGGAATCAGCGGCCCGGGGCCCCAGACGGCCAGCGTTGTGCCGGGATTCCAGACATCGCCTCGCCGACCGGGCTTGATCGCTGCGAGGTGCACGCGCATCGGCAGACCGGGCGCATGGATGCCAGCCAGGGCGGCGGCGAGCCGGAACTCGTCGCTGCCGTCGTCCGCGGCCGGTACCCACGCTTCGCTCAACGATGGCACCGGCACGGGGATCGCCTCCCGAGCCGCCTTGCTCGTGCCGAGCACGCGCTGGAGCGCGCCGAGCACGCCGAGCGTCTCCTGGATCTGCAAGCGGCCGCCCCGGCGCGCCAACTCGAACAGGGCGGCCTCGAGCCGGTGCACGAGCTGACGGGTTCTGGCGGGAGCCTCGCCGCGGCGGGCGAGGCGCCGCACGCGGTCGAGGAAGCCGTTCTGCTCGAGGTCGGCAATCAGCTCGGCCTGCGGGTTGGCGCGAACCTCGATTCGGCCGAGGGGGATGGCGAGATACATCCGACCGAGGCGCTGGAGGAAGGCGTAGCGAACGAATTCGTCGATCCCGCGGTCCACGCCCAAGGCAGCGACCGCGCGCGTGAAGTCGAGCGAGTCGCGGGCAGGCCGGCGGCCGACGGTCACCCGTCCCTCCGCCAGCAGCGCCCGCAACTCCGGCAGCGTCGCGGGGCGGCACCAGAGCGGCAGCCAGATCTCGTCGTGGGCTGTCCCTTCGTCCACCTGCGCGCTGGCGCCGCTGCCGACGCCCGCGAGCCGGCTGGCAAACGGGTAGCTCAAGGCCGCCGGGTCGGAGGCCTCGAGCCGCCGCGTCGCCGCGGAGGCGAAAAGGAGGGCCCCTTCGAGCATCAGGGTGGAGTCCCACAGGTTCGTCCCCTGGCCCCCGAAGAAGCCGGTGCCCGCGTTCGGCCCGCCGGCGCCGAGCGGTGCGAACTGACCAATCGCCCTCGTTTTCAATCCGGACACGGGCTCTCCGAAGACGGCGCTCCGGAGCCAGGCGGAAGCGGCTGACGCCGGATCGCCAGTCTGCGGATCGAACAGCTCGAGCAGCCGCTGCATGAAGTTGTTGGTGAAGTCGAGATTGCCGTCGTTGCCGCCGGTGCCGAGGAGCGGCGGGAACCGCGCCTCCTCGCCGGTGAGGCAGATCACCGCATCGAGCCAGGCCGCCGCCATCGCCGGCAAGCGAGCCCGAAGCTCGCGGACCAGGTCGACCTTCTGTCGCGTTCGCGGCGCCTCTTCGAGGCCGGCGCGGGCCAGGATCTCGCGGACAACGCCGATCGCCTCCCGGTAGCGCTCGAATCGCGGTGCCCGGCTCGCGACGATCGCGTCGACCGTGCGGGTCGCTTCGGTCGCCTCGGTCCGGCGTCCGGTCTTGAGGCGCTTGCCCGTCGTGGGGTCGATCTGGCGGAGTTTCTCCTCGCGGAAGAAGAAGCCGCTGCCGCCGTTCCACGGCGCCAGAACGGGCGTCGGCTCGTAGGCGTCCAGGAAGAACGCCTCCAGTGCCTCGCGGTCGAGCCGGCCGCGGAGAACGAAGCTGTCGCCGTTCCACCAGCCGTGGAGGCTGGGGTCCGCCTGCTCTGCCACCACCCTGAACACTCCCAGCGCCTTGAGGTACGAGGCGAGCGGCGTCGGCGAGCAGCCGCTCAGGCGGAGGTCATCAGCCATCGGTCGCCTCCTCTCCCTCGGCGGCCGACGCGCGCCAGTCGGCGATCCGGAGCAGAGCTTCGAGCCAGGCCAGGCGGAACGGTCCGAGCCGGTCGATGAGCTGCTGAGTGCGAGCGGTCCAGCTCGGTCCCTGCGGACCCTCGCCGAGTCTCATGAGTTCGAGTGAGAGGACCGTTTCGCCGACCCTCTCGCCGCCGCCCAGCTCGACGGCCGGGAGGCGGTCGCCCTCCCAGATCCCGCGGGCGAACAGGCGGCCCTCGTCGGCCGGCGGCTCCTCGGGAAGAGCCCGCAGGCCAAGTCGGACCTTTCCGTGGTGTGTCGCGATCAGGTAGGCGATGAGGTCGGCCTCGGGCTCGGTGCCGCGGCGGGCAAGCCAGGCCACCGCGGATGCGAGCTCATGCCGGAAGTAGCGCCGCCGGCGGTTGGGCTTTTCGCCTTGATTCGTCTCACCGGAGCTGCGGGCGCTCTTCGCCCACAGGCCCTGTCGCTTGGTGTCGCCCTCGGGCAGGCGCCGGAAGAGGTCGGTCTGGAAGACCTCATGGGCTTTGCCCAGGTCGTGCCAGCGAGCCGCGGTCACAAGGAGCTGGACCTCACGCTCGCCGACGCCGATCGCGGTTGCCAGTGCGCCGACTTCGGCGACCACGTGGTCCAGATGGTCTCGGAGCGTAACCCAAACGCCGCCGCTGCTCCGCCGATCACTGCCGTACTGTGCCGGCGAACGCCCCTCGATCGGAGGCAGAGGATCCACTGGCTCCTTCAAGGTGGGGTGGAAGCCCAGTTCCGGGCTGTAGCCGCCGCTCTCGGCATCGAGCAGGAGGGTCATCCCGGGCCGCAGGCCGGCGCGCCCGCCCAGCCGCCGCCAGCCGCCCGCCAAGTGATCCCACGCCCAGGCTGGCCGGCTCTCGATCGCCTCCGCCACGGCGCCGATCGCGGCCGGGCATAGTTCGTCCGCGGCCGGCTCCGCGAGGTCGTCACCCGGTTCACCCTCGAGAGAGCGCCAGAAGACCTGGAGGGTCGACTCATCCGTGTCGCGGATATACGGCCCGACATCGACGTGGAAGCCCGAGAGATCGGGATCCGTGTTGAACAGGTCGCGCAGGTCGCGGTCGCGCAGCACGAGGAACGAAGGGATCGGCTCGCGGGTCGGCGGCAGCGCGGCCGGCGCGGCTTCGCGCAGATCGGTCACGAGCTGCCGGCAGCGCTCGAGCGGTTCCGGTTCATACGGCCGGGCGGCTCCCGCCACCTCGAGGTCGAGATCCACCCACACCACCTGGGCGTTCGCCTGCTTGCCGTCGCGGTTGCAGCGGCCGCACCGCTGGACGAACGAGGGCCAGGGGCACAGCTCGGTGACGAGCGCGGCGGAGGTCAGGTCCACGCCTGCCTCGACGACCTGGGTGCTGACGATGATCCTGCCGCCGGCCGGCGGGTCATCGCGAAGCCGTCCCTCGAGCCGCCGGCGGTCGGGAGGGCGGAAGCGGCTGTGGAGCAGGAGCAGCTCGGTTTCGTCGGGCAGGGTGGTCCGACGCAGGCGGCCGTAGACGCCCTGTGCTCGCTCGACCTGGTTGAGGACGACGAGTGTGGTGGTCCCGGCCCTATGCAGTCCGGCGATCTCGGACGCGAGGGTGTCGTGGTACGCGGCGCCCTTCCTCTTCGCGCCGCTGGCGTCGAAGACCGCGGCCGCACGGCGAACGGCCTTGTGGGCCTCGCGTCGATCCCGCACGCTCGGCTGGCGAAGATCCTCCTCGTCGAGCGCGAGCCTGCGAGCCGCCGTCGCCTCGGTCCGATGGTCGTAAGTCTCCAGCCACGCCGGGTCGAGCGTGGCGGACGCCCAGAGGCTGCGCGCCGGGCGGGCGGTTCCGAGGCGGTCGCGAAGGCCCTCGAGTTGGGCCGACGTCCGGATGCCCGGCCCCATGAGCTGGACCTCGTCGAACACCCACAGGGCATCGTTGTGCAGGAAGCCGAAGTGGATCGGCCACTGGAACGGGCTCATGCCGTAGCCCCGCATCAGCGCCCGGGAGAGCAGCATGTCCTGCGTCCCGACGAGGATGGCAGGCTCTTCGGGGTGGAGAACCCACTCGGTCTCGACCGTGCCGCCCATCAAGGTTTCGACGCGAGGAGCGAGCCGCCCCAGCGCCGCGAACGCCGGCGCCGAGGTTGCGGCCCACTCGCGGGCGTTGCGCACGGTCTGCTCCACCAGGACCCGCATCGGGAGGCAATAGACCAGACGCCGGGGCGTGTCCGCATCACGCTGCAGGCGCTTCCACAGCCATGCCACGACGACGGCGGCGGTCTTTCCGAGGCCCGTAGGTACATCGAGCAGGGCGGGCCACGGTTCCGTCCCCAGGCGCTCCTGGTAAGGGTAGGGCGAGTTTCCGGTCAGGTCGCTGAAGAACTCGGCGTAGGAGGCGGGGATGTACGAGTCGGCCATCAGTCTCTCGTCGCAGAGGGCGGGGTCGGTCTGTCGGATATAGACACGGTTCGCTCGCCGGCTGTTGGTGAACAGGCTAGGGCCCGGCGCTGACAGATTCCGTCAGTACAACGAGTCGTTTCACCATCTGTGCGCGCGCGGCGTGTCATCGGGTCCATCCCCCTTCTCAGCCGCCGCGTGGCCGGCGCTGGATGTCCAGAGCCTCCTCATCCTCTCCCGACCGGTATACTCCCGCATCATGCCCGTGCTCGAGATCCCCTACGGCGAGGAGCTCCTGGTCGCCACCGGCCAGACTGCCTCCGAGTTGGAGCCCGAGCTGCGTTTCCTGCTCGCCGCGAAGCTCTACGAGCTTGGGCGCGTCTCGGCGGGGCAAGCCGGCAAGCTGGCCGGCATGGCTCGGCTTCATTTCCTCGCCGAGCTCGGCCGGCGCGGGTTCACCGTCGTTCATCTCGACCCGGACCAGGTGGAAGGCGAGCTGAGCGATGACCCGGCCGACCGCCATCAGTGACAGCACGCCCCTGATTGCCCTCGCGCGGATCGGGGAGCTCGCCCTCGTCCGTTCAGTCTTCTCGAAGCTTGTCATACCCGAGGCAGTTGCCAAAGAGGTGGCCGAGGCTCGGGCAGACGCGCCGGGGGCCCAGGAGGTCGCCGCCGCGCGCTGGATCGAGGCGGCGAGTGCCGATCCCCTCCTCGTCCGGCCTCTCCTCCTGCTCGTCGATCAAGGGGAGGCGGAGGCGATCGCGCTCGCCCAATCCATTCCCGGATCTCTCCTGCTCACAGACGATCGAAAGGCCCGGCGGGTTGCCGGGCAGCTCGGAGTCCAGGTCCAGGGCACGCTGGGTCTACTCGCCCGAGCGAAACGAGGAGGCCTGATCTCGGCGGTCCGCCCTCTGGTCACCCGCCTTCAGGCGACGAACTACAGGATCACCGAGCAGATCGTGGAGGAGGTTCTCCGGCGCCTCGGTGAGTAGGTGCGTCTGATCCTACGGTCCGATCAGGCGAGATCGGCCCTACTCGCCACGCTGCCACTCCGCCAGCGGCGTCTCCTTCGTCGAGCCGTCGCTGAAGGTGGTCTCCAGGGTTCCGTCGGGTAGCACGCCCTGGGACCTGACGCGCGGCCCGTCGCCGAGCAGAGCGTCGCAGACGCTGTGGTAGACCTCGTCGAACGACATCCGCTCGTATTCCGCTCCGGTGAAGACGAGCAGGGGATCGATGTACTCCTGTCCGTTGCGCTTGGTCCCTTTCTTGGTCTCGCCGGTAACGATGACCACCGCGCGCAGGCGTTGGTCGTCGTCTCCTTCGAGCGTGATCGCGGGAGGCAAGAAGTCGGCGTACGGATCACCGGTTTCGTAGCCGAAGCCTGCGGTCGGGGTGCCGATGTGCCCCGGCACGCCCTGGCCGCAGACCTCGATCCAGTCGCAGCCGAGGTAGTACTGGCCGGTGCGAGGGAACTGGAGGTTCCACAGGGTGGCGTAGATGCTCACTGCGTTCTGGCGGACGTGGCGCGACGGCGCCACGAAGCCCCACCGGGGCCACCGCCCGGCGCCGCCGCGCCCGCGCTGTCGTTGGGGAAGGCGCGAGGCTCGAACCCTTCCGGCACCTGGAGTTCGAAGACGTCGTCCCGGATCGTCGCCGGCACCAGCCCCTCGCGCACCACGCGCTGCCGCAGCTCTTCGGGGGCGTCGACGGCCGCCAGCACGCCGAGGAGCTTCTTGCCGCGGTGCTCGGGGAAGAAGTGGGGGAAGGCCGCGAGCGCCCGCAGGAGCTGGTCGATGCCGTCGTCGCGTAGGCGGCTCTTGACCTCGACCACGCAGGCGCCGTCGGCGTCGCCGTCGGCGTAGGCGAGGGCGTCGAGCTCGAGCTCGCGGTCGCCGAGGCGTTTGCGGACGCGGGCCATGAAGCCGGTGGTGCCGAAGCGCTCGGCGAGGCAGCGCTCCATCGAGGGCAGCGCCATCCCCTCGGCGAAGCCGCCGAACTTCTGCCCCAGGGCGGCCATCTCCTTGCGCAGGTCCTTCATCATCCGGTCGTTCTCTTGGCGGCTTTCGCGGACGATGCGATCGGTTTCCTGCTGACCACGAGCGGTCTCGGCCAGCACCTCTTGGGTTTCACGGAGGATGCGATCGGATTCGTGCTGGTCACGGGCGGTCTCGGCCAGCACCTCTTGGGTTTCACGGAGGATGCGATCGGATTCGTGCTGGTCACGGGCGGTCTCGGCCAGCACCTTCTGCGTTTCCAGGATCTCCTTCTGCGTTTCGCGATGGAGCTCCCAGACTTCGGCGGTCAGCGTTTCCATCCGCCGGGACCAGGCGGCGTGATCCTCCCGCTCCCGGCGAGCCTCGGCCTGCTCGGCTTCCACGCGGGTCAGTCGCTGCTCGGTGGTGGGTTCGGCCATGACCTTTCGAAGCTCTCTCGGTCGGATGCTCGCGCCCGTAGGGCGATTCTAGCCGAGGCTCCGTAGCTCGGAGGCCTCCAGGCGGATCGGCGCGTGTCTCGGCGTCCTGCTCACCCGCGGACGAGGAGCGGTCTTCGCTCCCGCTTGGGCGCCCCGAGCCAGCTCGACGGCCGGCTCAGCCGGCGCCCGGCGGCCAGGCGGTCCAGCCGAGCGACACCGAGCCGTAGTCGTGGCGGCCGTCGTCGTCGAAGTTGGGCGTGAACTCCTCGCTCCGGCGGGTGAAGGTGTAGCTGAAGCGCCAGCGCTTCCAGCGCACGGCGAAGCCGGCCTTGAGGTCGTAGACCCACTCCTCGCGCTCGACGCTGTGGCTGTCGCGGAAGGTGTTGCCGTCGAGGAAGATGTTGTGCGCGACGCCGCGCCCCTCGGCGCCGACGAAGCCGTAGGCCTCCCACTCCGAGACGTTGAGCGCGGCCGGCGACACGGTCGGCACCATCACGATCTCCGGGAAGTCGGCGAGGTTGAAGCCGAAGCGCGCGGTGCCGCCGGCGGCGCCGAAGATCATCACGTTGCCGAGGCCGGCGCTCCAGTGGGGGATGAGGTCGAAGTGCTCGCCGCCGTATTTGCGCCGCCAGAGGTAGATCAGCTCGATCGTCGGCTCGAAGCCGAGCTGGTGGTCCCACCCCTCCGGCCGGTCGTCGTCGATCAGCTCGTGGACGCGCTTCTGCACCCACTCGGCGCCCGACTCCGGCCCGACGAAGCCGATCTGGAGGTCGAAGTAGTTCTGGACCGGGCGGTTCCGGCGCCAGTCGTCGGGCAGGCGCGCGGTGTCGTTGCGCAGGAGCACGAGGGTCGAGTAGTAGAGGTAGCCGGCGTAGGGGCGGTCGGTCGCGATCAGCGCCGGATCGGTGATGTCTTCGGGCGTGTACATGTTCTGGCCGATGCCGTGGCCGTAGGCGACGTCGGGGGGCGATGCGATGCGGCACAGCCCGGTGCGCGCGCACCACCACTCGCCGAACGCCGCGGTCCACTCGGGGTTGTCGCGCGCCAGCGGGTTGCGCAGCCAGTTGAAGCGCACGCCGTTGGTGTAGTGCTCGTCCGAGCCGCTGAACGCGGCGAGGGCGTCGTTCTCCCCCTGGAACTGCCAGGCGGCCCAGCGGCGGCCGGCGGCCGAGGCGGGGTTCGGATCGGCGCCGGCC
>CAZNIX010000122.1:0-11022 GCA_964573125.1 uncultured Thermoanaerobaculia bacterium | reverse complement strand
CCGGCGTTGTCGAGGTGGCCGGAGACCGCGCCGAGGATCAGCCCGTTGTAGACCAGGATGAAGATCGATCCCACGCCGAGGAAGATGCCGCTGGCGAAGGTGCGGAACGCGACGCCGATGTTGTTGTAGAGGTAGACCCCGAACATCATCACGTTGTCGCCGGCGCTCCGGGGCTCGCGGGTGCGCGGGTCGTACATCTCCTCGAACGCCGCGACCTGCTCGGCGCCGAGCACGGTGTAGACCAGGTCGGGCTCGCCGCGCACCCCCGCGGTCATGCCGAGCGCCGGCAGGGCGAGGAGCGCGAGGCAGGCGAGGACCAGCCCGCCGTCGCGGCGCACCCGCCGCGGGAAGCCGGAGCGCACCCAGCCGGCGAGCGCCCAGGGCGAGGCCGCGCGGCCGCGGTAGAACTGCTGGTGGCCGCGCAGGGCGAGGCCGTGGAGGCGCTGCTCGAGGTCGGGGCCGTAGCGGCGCGCGCGCGCGAGCGCGAGGTGCTGGCAGACCTGGCGGTACAGCTCGGGGAAGCGCTCGGCGGCGGGCGGCCGCCGGCGCTTCTCGAGCGCGAGGATCATCGTCTCGAGCTGGCTCCAGCCCGGCCCGTAGCGGCGCTCGAAGAGGTCGCGGTTCACCGCCGTCCCACCAGCCAGTTGGCGATCGCGAGCAGGCGCTCGACGCCCGGCCGGCCGCGCTCGCGGGTCAGCGGCAGGGCCAGCTCGGCGAGCTCCTGGGCGCGGTCCTCGGTCCAGGTCGGCAGCCGCCGCGCGAACTCGAGCACCGCCTGCTGCTCCTCGGGGCGGAGCGGCACCGGCGGCGGCTCGGCGGCGTGGCGCGGCACGCCGCCCGGGCCGGCGGTCTCGGCGCGGTGGACGACCACCGTGCCCGCGGCGAGGTCGCCCAGGCGCTTGAAGTCGCGGCTCGCGAGCATGGTCGCGAGGCCGAAGCCGTAGGCGAGCGGCAGGAAATCGGCGAAGCGCACCAGGTTGCGCAGGAGCGCCGCGGTCCAGCCGACCGGGGTGCCGTCGTCGTGGAGGACGACCAGGCCGAGCCGCCGCTTGCCCGGCGTGGCGCCGCCGCCGAGCACCTCGAAGGCGACCGGGTAGAACCACTCGCCGAGGAACATCACGACCAGGAAGACGCCCAGGCCGGTCTTGCCCGCGAACGACAGCGCCGTCGCCAGCACCATGTAGGCGAGCGTGCGCAGGAAGGCGTCGATGCCCCAGGCGAGCAGCCGCGCCGGCGGGCCGGCCACGCGCAGGCCCAGCTCCACGCCCTCCGGCGTTTCGACTCTGCGGTAGGTGTCGAGCACGGTCGGTCCCGGCGGCGGCGCGGCTACGGTGCGCCGGCCGGCGGCGCCTCCGCAATCTCTTCCGGGGGGAGGACGATCACGACGTCGCCCGGCCGCACCATGCCGAGGTCCTCGCGCGCCAGCCGCTCGAGCGTCACCGGGTCGCGGCGCAGGCGCTCGAGACGGCGCTCGAACGCGGCGATCTCGGCGCGGGTGGCGGCGAGCCGGGTCTCGAGCTCGCTCTCGCGCTCGCGCACCGCCGCGAGGTCGCGCCAGCTCTTGCCGCCGGCGAGCGCGAGCAGGGCGAGCAGGAACAACGCCGCCGCCCACCACAGCGGGCGGCGCGAGCGCGGGGCCGGCCGCGCCCGCTCCGGGCTCGCCTCGGCGCTCACCCGCGGCCGGCGGCGCGGGGGAAGGCCGCGGCGCCCGGGTACGCGGCCACCCCGCCCAGCTCCTCTTCGATGCGCAGCAGACGGTTGTACTTGGCCACCCGGTCGCTGCGGCACGGCGCCCCGGTCTTGATCTGGCCGGCGCGGACGGCGACCGCGAGGTCGGCGATGGTCTTGTCCTCGGTCTCCCCCGAGCGGTGGCTGATGACGCAGGCGTAGCCGGCGCACTTGGCGCGCTCGACCGCGGCCAGGGTCTCGGTCAGGGTGCCGATCTGGTTGAGCTTGACCAGGAGCGCGTTGGCGAGGCCGCCGGCGATCCCGGCGGCGAGGATCTCCGGGTTGGTCACGAACAGGTCGTCGCCGACGAGCTGGACGCGGTCGCCCAGCGCCGCGGTGAGCTCGCGCCAGCCGTCGTCGTCGTCCTCGGCCAGGCCGTCTTCGATCGAGACCAGCGGGTAGGCGTCGAGCCAGGCGCGGTAGGTCGCGATCAGGTCGCCGGCGGAAAGCCCGCGCCGCCCCTCGCCCGCGAGCGCGTAGACCGTCCCCCGGCGCCGTCGCTTCTCGACCAGCTCGCTGGCGGCGACGTCGACCGCGAGCGCGACCTGCCGGCCCGGCTTGTAGCCGGCGGCCTCGATCGCCGCGGTCAGCAGATCGAGCGCCTCGCGGTTGCTCTTGAGGTCGGGCGCGAAGCCCCCCTCGTCGCCGACCGCGGTCCCGAGCCCCTTCTTGCGCAGCACCCCCTTGAGCGCGTGGTAGACCTCGACGGCCGCTCTCAGCGCCTCGGAGAAGCGGCCGAAGCCGAGCGGCACGAGCATGAACTCCTGGACGTCGACCGAGTTGTCGGCGTGGGCGCCGCCGTTGAGGACGTTGAGCTGCGGCACCGGCAGGAGCGTGGCGTGGGGGCCGCCGAGGTAGGCGTAGAGCGGGAGCCGGGTCGCCTCGGCGGCGGCGCGCGCGACCGCCATCGACACGCCGAGCAGGGCGTTGGCTCCCAGGCGCGACTTGTTGTCGGTGCCGTCGAGCTCGAGGAGCGCGCGGTCGACCGCGGTCTGGTCGCGCGCGTCCATGCCGCGCAGCCTCGAGAGGATCTCGCCGCCGACGTGGCCGACCGCCTTGGCCACCCCCTTGCCGCCGTAACGGGAACCGCCGTCGCGCAGCTCGAGCGCCTCGCGGCGGCCGGTCGAGGCGCCCGAGGGGACCGCGAAGCGGCCGCCGCAGCCGCCGGAGAGCACGCAGTCGACCTCGAGCGTCGGGTTGCCGCGCGAGTCGAGGATCTCGCGCGCGATCAGGTCGTCGATGGTGAACACCCGCGCTCCTCCGGCGCGCATTGTACCGCCGAGAGCCGCCCGGCCTGCTAGAGTGGACCGTTCGAGCGGCGGCCGCCGCGCGCCGTGCGGCCCCGAACCCCACTCGTCGAGCCACCCGTGCCCGCGCCCGGCAGCACCCCCGACCGCCCGACCGCGCCGTTGCGCCTGCACGTCGGCGCCGGACGGCGCCGGCTCCCCGGCTGGCTCAACCTCGACGTCCAGGCGCTGCCCGGGGTCGACGTCGTCGCCGACGTCCGCCGGGGGCTCGATTTCGCGGACGTCGACGCGATCTACGCCGAGCACTTCCTCGAGCACCTGGCGATCGACGAGGCGCTCGCGTTCCTCTCCGAGTGCCGGCGCGCGCTCCGCCCGGGGGGCTGGCTGCGCCTTTCGACCCCCAACCTCGACTGGGTGTGGCTGACCCACTACCTGCTCGAAGCGCCGCCCGAGGACAAGCAGCACCGGGCGCTGATGCTCAACCGCGCGTTCCACGGCTGGCGCCACCAGTTCCTCTGGAACCGCGAGCTGCTCGGGCGCGCGCTCGCCGCCTGCGGCTTCGACGACGTCGCCTGGTGCCGCTACGGCGAGAGCGCGCGGCCGGAGTTCGCCGGCATCGAGGGGCACGAGACCTACGGCGACACCCCGGAGCTGCCGCACGTGATCATCGCCGAGGCGCGGCGCGGCGAGCCGCGGCGGCGCGAGCTGGAGGAGATCCAGGCGCTGATCCAGCGCGAGTTCCTGGCGCTGCAGCAGGACTGAGAGCCGTCGGAGCACCCGATGCGCAAGCCGTGCCCTGGAGCGATCGGCGCTCGACGTCGATCAGGCGGCCTCCGATCCGGAGCCGGCCTTCTCGCCGCCGCGCTGCTCTCGGCCGGCTGCGGCGGCGCGCGGCCGGAGGTCCGCGACTGGAACGTCGTCGTGGTCCTGCTCGACACCCTCCGCAGCGACCACCTGAGCGCCCACGGCCACGACCGCGCCACGAGCCCGAACCTCGACGCGTTCGCGGCCGCCAACGTCTGGTTCACCGACAACCGCAGCCAGGCCTCGTGCACTTGGCCGTCGGTGAACTCGCTGCTGACCTCGCGCTGGCCGCAGCGGTTCTGGGGCCGACCGTGGGGGCAGATGGGAATCCCGGAGGGGATCCCGAGCCTGGCCGAGCTGCTCACCGCCCACGGCTGGACGAGCGCCGCGGTGTCGGCCAGCCCGATCGTGCGCGCGACCCCGTCG
The DNA here is from genome assembly GCA_964573125.1 of uncultured Thermoanaerobaculia bacterium. Taxonomy (GTDB): domain Bacteria; phylum Acidobacteriota; class Thermoanaerobaculia; order Multivoradales; family JBCCEF01; genus CAVSQV01. The sequence continues at coordinate 6,817 of CAZNIX010000122.1, read as the reverse complement.
TGGGCGAACGACGAGGGGGGATTCGCGCGCGGGTTCTCGCTCTTCCATGAGGAGTGCGCGCCGAGCGCCGACGCCGCCTGCGTCAACCGGGAGGCGGCCGGCCTGATCGGCGTGCTGCGCCGGCCTTTCTTCCTCTACCTCCACTACATGGACACGCACGGGCCCTACCATCCGCCGCCGGAGTGGCCGCGCCGGTTCGCCGCCGACTACCGCGGGACCAAGCGGTGGGTGCTCGAGGGCGACGTCGGGCCGGTGTCCCGGATGCTCTACCACGACGGTCCGAAGGTCGAGATGACCGCCGCCGACCTCGAGCACATGATCGCGCTCTATGACGAGGAGCTGGCCTACTTCGACCATCGCTTCGGCGAGCTGCTCGGCGAGCTGCGCCGGCGCGGCCTGTACGACGACACGCTCATCGTCTTCCTCTCCGACCACGGCGAATCGTTCCTCGAGCACGACCACTTCGGCCACTGCCGCTCGGCCTACGACCACGAGCTGCGCGTGCCGCTGATCCTCCGCGTCCCGGGGGTCGAGGGACCGGTGCGGGTCGACCGGCCGGTGGCGAACCTCGACGTGGCGCCGACGCTGCTCGACTACCTCGGGATCGACGCCGCCCCCTACGGATTCGAAGGGACCAGCCTGCGGCCGTTGATCGAAGGGCGACAGACGCCGCCGCGCCCGGAGGTGGTGTTCGGCGCGGGGGGGAACTGGCGCAGCGCCGCCGACGGCCGCTTCAAGCTGATCGAGGACCTCGGCGGCGGGTCCGCCGCGCTCTACGACCTCGCCGCCGATCCGGGCGAGGAGGTCGACGTGCGCGCCCGGCGGCGCGGCGCCCATCGGCGGCTGGCGGCCGCGCTCGAGCAATGGCTGGCCGCGGTCGAACCCGGCGCGCGCTCGTCCCGGGGCCCCGCCGCCTCCGAGGAGGCGATCCGGCGGCTGCGCGCGGTGGGCTACCTGCCGTGACCGCCGCCGCCGGGTTCTCGGCGCTGGGCGTCGCCGCCGCGCTCGTCGCCGCGGCCGGCGGCGGCTGCGCGGCGCCCGCAAGCCGCGACTGGAACGTGGTCGTCGTGATGGTCGACACCCTGCGCGCCGACCACCTCGGCGCGTACGGCTACGGGCGCGACACCAGCCCGACCCTCGACCGCTTCGCCGCCGCCAACGTGCTCTTCGCGGACCACCGCAGCCAAGCGCCGTGCACGTTCCCCTCGGTCAACTCCCTGCTCGCCTCGCGTTCGCCCCAGATCTTCTTCGGCCGGCCCGCCGGCGACCTCGGCATGCTCGAGCGGTTCCCGTCGCTGGCGGAGATCCTGCACGCCCGCGGCTACGCGACGATCGCGGTCTCGGCCAGCCCGGTGGTCAGGGCGACGCCGAGCGGGGTCAACTCGGTCGGCGGCTTCGGCCGCGGGTTCGACCTCTTCCTCGAGCGCTGCCTGTGGAACGGCGGCGACTGCGTCAACGCCGACGCCGTCGGCCACCTGGCCGTGGTGCGCCAGCCGTTCCTGATGTACCTCCACTACATGGACGCCCACGATCCCTACCTGCCGCCGGCCTCGCACCCGCGCCGCTTCGCCACCGCCTACGCCGGGGACAAGAGCTGGGTGCGCGCGGGCGATCCCAACCCGATCGCGAAGATGATCCACGCCGGCGGTCCGGACGTCGAGCTGACCGACGAGGACCTCCGGCACCTGATCGACCTCTATGACGACTCGATCGCCTTCTTCGATCACCAGTTCGGGCTCCTCCTGGCCGCGCTCGCCGAGCGCGAGATGCTCGCCCGGACGCTGATCGCGGTCGTCGCCGACCACGGCGAGTCGTTCCTCGAGCACGGCGCCGTCAAGCACTGCCGCAACCTGCACGAGACCGAGCTCAAGACGCCGTGGCTGATGAGCGTGCCGGGCCTCGCGGGCCCGGTGCGGATCGAGGGGCCGACCGCCAACCTCGACGTCGTGCCGACCATCCTCGACCTCCTGGACAAGGACCCGTCGGCGTACGGGTTCGAGGGTCGCAGCCTGCGCCGGGCGATCGAGCGGGCGGAGCCGGTCGCCGGACTCGTGTTCGGCCGCTGGGGCGACGCGGCGAGCGCCGCCGACGGCCGCTACAAGCTGATCGAGAGCCTCGGCGGCGCGGCCGCGCCGCGGCTCTACGACCTCGACGCCGACCCCGGCGAGCGGGAGGACGTGCTCGAGCGCGACCGGCGGGCCTACCAGCGGCTCGCGGCCGGGCTCGAAGAGTGGCTGGCGGCGGTCGAGCCGGGCGCCCGCGGGCGGCGCGGCCGCGAGCAGGCCGAGGAGGCGATCCGGCAGCTCCGGGCGGTGGGGTACCTGCAGTGAGAGCTTTCCGTGCGAGGGCTTCCGGGGCGAGGGCTTCCGGTGTCCCTACCCTGAAAGCCGGTGCCCGGCGCCCGGCTGCGGCCGCGCTCCTCGCCGGCGCCGCGGCGCTGCTCGCCGCCGCCGGCGGCTGCGCGCAGCCGGAGCGCCGCGACTGGAACGTGGTCGTGCTGCTGGTCGACACCCTGCGCGCCGACCACCTCGGCGCCTACGGCTACGCGCGCGACACGAGCCCGAACCTCGACGCCTTCGCCGCCGAAAACGTGCTCTTCGCGAACCACCGCAGCCAGGCGCCGTGCACGTTCCCCTCGGTCAACTCGATCCTGACCTCGCGCTCGCCGCAGCGCTTCACCGGCCGCGGGCGCGGCGTCTTCGACATCCCCGCGGAGGTGCCCGCGCTGGCCGGGGTCCTCCAGGCGCGCGGCTACGCCACGCTCGCGGTCTCGGCCAGCCCGATCGTCCGCGCCACCCCGACCAAGCTCAACAGAGTCGGCGGCTTCGACCGCGGCTTCGACGTCTTTCTCGAGCGCTGCGAGTGGAAACACGCGGCGTGCCTCCACGCCGACGCCGCCACCTACCTGCCGCTCGTGCGCCGGCCGTTCTTCCTCTACCTCCACTACATGGACGTCCACGCCCCCTACGATCCGCCGCGCCGGTACGAGAAACGCTTCTTCACCGACTACCGGGGAGGCAAGAAGTGGGTGCGCAGGGGCAACCCCAAGCCGATCGCGCGGCGGGTCTACGAGGGCGCCGGCGATCCGGTCGAGGAGGCCGACCTGCGCGGGCTGATCGACCTCTACGACGACTCGATCGGCTCCTTCGACGAGCAGTTCGCGCAGCTCCTCCGCACCCTCGCCGAGGCCGGCGCGCTCGACGACACCCTGATCGCCGTGATCGCCGACCACGGCGAGTCCTTCCTCGAGCACGACCACGTGCTCCACTGCCGCAGCCTCTTCGAGCCCGAGGTCCGGGTGCCGTGGCTGATGCGCGTGCCGGGGCTCGCGGGCCCGGTGCGCATCGAAGGCCCGACCGCCAACCTCGACGTCGCGCCGACCATCCTCGACCTCCTCGGCGAGGACCTGACCGCCTTCGACTTCGAAGGCACCAGCCGCCGCCCCGCGATCGAACGCGGCCGCCCCGTGACCGGCACCGTGTTCGCCACCTGGAGCGGCCTCGACAGCGCCACCGACGGCCGCCTCAAGCTGATCACCCACCGCGACGCGGGCACCGCGAAGCTCTACGACCTGACCGCCGACCCGGGGGAGGAGCAGGACGTCGCGGCTGACCACCCGGGCGACCTGCGCCGCCTCGCCGCCGAACTGGAGGGGTGGCGACGGGCGGCGGGGAAGGAGGACGGAGCGGCGGCGGAGGGCGAGGGGGTCGAGCAGCAGCTCAGGGCGTTGGGGTATCTGCAGTAGCGGCGGTCCCGACAAAGGGCTTCAAGCCGCTACGCTCCTGAGAGCTTCCGCGACCTCGCGCGCTGCTTCGGCCGGAGCACCCTTCGTGAGATACCGGCGAGTGCGCAGCCCCAAGGGAATCACCGCGCTGTCCAGATCAGCCGGCACGATGGGGATCAGACGCTTGCCGGTGCCGAGAGCCACGCCGAGCTCGAAGAGCGTGTCGGGCCGACGGGCGTTGGCCGCCGAGAGGATCGCGACGATCGCGTCACTTCCGCGAAGTCCGGCCTCGAGCGCTTCGCGAAACGAGTCGCCGGCGTGCACCTGCCAAGCGTCGAGCCAAACCTCCACGCCCTGCTCGCGCAGCGCCTCCGCGAACTGGCGCACCCAATCAGCGTCGTCATGCGGGTACGAGATGAACACCTTGGGCGCGCTCATTGAGCTTCCTCGCTAGAACGGGCGTTTCCTTGAGTCCGGCCACGTAGCTGGTCCAGGTAGACGTCGATCTCGTTCAAGGGTAGCAGATCACGCCTCTTGAGGAGGATCGGCACTCCTGGGCGGGCCTGGAGCTCGCCGGCCGAGAGCCCAAGCAACAGGCCCACGATGGGAATGCGCCGTCCCCACGCCGCTCCCAGCTCTGCCCAGACGTACGGGCGCTCAAGCGCCCAGGGCGTTATGAGCACCACGAGCTCGTCGGCCTTTTCGAGGAACGTCAGGATGTCCTCCTCGAAGTCCGCCCCGGCGTCAATCTCTGCCTCGTCGAGAAACGGGACGGCACCGCATCCCGCGATCTCCCGCGCGATCTGCTTGGCTACCCACGTGTCCGTTCCGCTGTGGCTTACGAACACGAGACGCTTGCCCTGGTCATCGCTCAATGCGCTCGCTCTCCGCTCCTTGGAATCGGCGCTGAAGGGGCGCGGACCCGAATAACTTACGCCCAATTAACGCCTTTGTCAAGGCACAATGGACTCGGACTTGGCGAGGGCGTCAGGCGTGGGCAAAGGGTTTGACCATGGACATCGACTGTGCGATCCTGATTGGCCCGCCGGCTGGGTTGGCGGCGGGCCGCTCTTCTGATAGAGTCTCTGACGCGGGGTGGAGCAGTCTGGTAGCTCGTTGGGCTCATAACCCAAAGGTCGCAGGTTCAAATCCTGCCCCCGCAACCAAGACTTAACGCCCTGGTGGCAAAGGGCCCCACGCCGAATCAGCCACCAGGGCTTTCGTGCGTCTGGGGCGCGGCCGGCGGCTCCTCACTTCCTCGAGGTGGCTGGGCGTCGTACGCCTGGACGACCGCCCTCAGCCGACCCGAGAGGCGGTAGAGGTCTCGCAGGCTCGCCAAGGCCACTCGCTCGGGGTTGGGGGTGTCGAAGAGCGTCACGTACCACTGCGACCGGTCGAAGTGCAGACGGCAGACCGGCTTCCGGTTGTTGTCGTCGAGCAGGATTCCGCAGTAGCTCTTCACGTCTCGCATGACGACCCGCTCCGGGTCGACCACCTCCGCGAGGATCGCCCGGACGATCTCGAAGGCCTGCTTCTCCTCCTCGGACGTGACCACCTCTGACTCCTCTGCACTGGCCTCTTCGGCGGACGCCCTCGCCGCGGCCTCTTCTGCACTCTCTTGATCCAACGCCGTTCGCAGCCGGTCGCTAATGCGCTCGCTGAGATACTGGCCCAGGGCTCGGCGAACGACATCCGTGAACTGGTCGAATACCTTCTGCGTCAAGCGGCCGGGGTGGACCCGGGAGGCGAAGAGGCGCACGAAGTCCTCAGTAGGGTTGGCGAGAAGCTCGCCAAAGACCCTCTTGATTTCGCGGGTGTATTTGAGCTCCTTGGCCGCGTTCAGCATCTGTTCCAGGTCGAAGGAGGGCTTCCGGAGGCGTTTCAGATCCTGGATCGCGGGCTCCCTGAGGTTGAGCAGATCCACCTCCAAGAACGGCTTTTCATCCATCTTGTTCGGCTGCTCGAGGTCCGAGAAGAAGCGGTACGCGATGCCGTTGGTGAGTACACCGATTCGGGCCGGCGTCACCGAGAAGTATCGGAATAGCTGGGAGGCGTGACACTGGTCGAGGTCGGAACGGCAGTCCTTGCACTCCATCAGGATGATCGGCTTGCCATCCTTCAGGATCGCGTAATCGACCTTCTCCCCCTTCTTCACCCCGACATCGGCATGCAGCTCGGGCGTGACCTCTGTAGGGTCGAAGATGTTGTAGCCAAGGGCACCGATGAACGGCAGGACGAACGAGGTTTTGGTCGCCTCCTCCGTCTGGATATGGTCCTTCTGACGTGCGATTCGGGCCGATAGCGCCGCGAGTTCATCCGCGAAGTCCATTCATCCCTCCGTTCCTCACATGCTGCCGGAAGTGTAGCATTCTCGTGGTCGCAGAGGGCGGAGCGGCGGAACTCCTCAAAAGGGCCGCCGTCGCGGCAGCTCGCCGGCCAGCAGCCCCAGCGCGGTGTCCACCGCGTGCCGGAGCGGCGCCGCGTCGGCCTTGCCGCGGCCGGCGATCCCGTAGGCCGTGCCGTGGTCGGGGGAGGTGCGGACGTAGGGGAGGCCGAGGGTCCAGTTCGTGGACTGACCCGGGTCGGCGGTCTTGACCGCGATCAGCCCCTGGTCGTGGTAGAGGGCGAGCACCCAGTCGAACTCGCCGCGGCGAGCGCGGGCGAAGAGCGAGTCGGGGCTCTCGGGGCCGTGGGCGTCGAGGCCGCGGGCGCGGGCGGCGGCGACCGCGGGGGCGATCTCGCGCTCGTCTTCGGGACCGAGGAGACCGCCCTCGCCGGCGTGGGGGTTGAGGCCGGCGACCGCGATGCGGCCGGCGGCGTGGCGGTGGAGGCAGTCGAGCGCCTCTTCGATCCGCTCCCGGCGGACCGCGGCGAGCGCCTCGGCGAGCGGCAGGTGGGTGGTGAGCAGGGCGACCTGGAGGTCGGGGGCGAGGAACGCCATCAGATAGTCGCGGCCGTAGCGCTCGCGGCCGGCGGCGCGGGCGAGGTGGTCGGTGTGGCCGCGGAAGCCGGGGTCGACCCAGCGCGCGATCGCCGCCTTGCCGACCGGGGCGGTGACCAGGGCGTCGGCGGCGCCGGAGCGGGCGAGCGCGG
>CAZNIX010000121.1:340-11022 GCA_964573125.1 uncultured Thermoanaerobaculia bacterium | reverse complement strand
CCCCGCCGCCGGCGCCCGTCGGGCCGCCTGGCTCGGCGTCGCGGCCGCGGTCCTGGCGGTAACGGCTGGCGTCGCCGTGTGGCGCCTCCCGCAGTCGGGCGACCCGCGGCGGGCGATCTCGACCACGCGCGGCCACGGCCTCCAGGCGATCGCGCCGGCCGGCGAGGTGCGCGCGGTCGAGCGCTTCGAGTGGGCCGCGCCGCCGATCGAGGCGACCTTCCGCGTCGAGGTCCGCCGGGGCGAGGAGCGGGTGCTGTCCGCCGAGCGGACGCCGTCCGCCGAGGGGACGCCGCTCGCCGCGGAGATCCCGCTCGGCTCGCGCGAGCTGCTGCGGCCCGGCGTCGAGTACCGCTGGCGCGTCCAGGCGGTCGTCCGTGAGGCGCCGCCCGGCGGCGCCGTCGGCGAGCGGGTCGTCCTCGAGTCGCCGTGGGTCGAGTTCCAGATCGTTCCGTGAGTCTTCAGGGGAGGCTGCGCCGCCCTCCCTTGCCTCGGCGGCGGCGCTGCGTGCGCCGCGCGCCCTTCGGGGCGCGGGCCGGGCCGGTCGGCCACGGCAGGCGGGCCGGCCCCTGAAAGCGGCTCCTGCGAAGAACTCGGTCTCCCGCGTTGCATCCCTCACGGTCTCCGACGACGGCGGAGGTGGACAACTTCACACGCTCTGGCCGCGAAGACCGACCGCGCTCCGTGTGCAGAACCGCCGCACCGCGTGTCTCCACTCCGGACGCATCGCTCCGCCGCCGGCGCCGCCGCGCCGGCCCGGGTCGGAGCGGGCGCCGCGGAGGAGACGGCGATGTGGCGAGCGGAGATGGTCTTCGAGGCGCGACGGAGGCGCGGGCGCGGGTCACGGTTCGGGACCGCGGCGGGGGTCGCCGGCGCGCTCGCGGCGCTGGCGGCGTTTGCGGCGGGCGGATCGGAGTCGGAGTCCGCGGGCGCGGAGCGGGCGTGGCTCGACCTGCGGCCGGGCGCGGCGGTCGAGGTCTCGTACACCGCCGCCGATCCCCGTCTGCTCGGGCTGCTCGAGGCCGCCGAGCCGCGGGCGCTCGCGGCCGACGACTTCGACGAGGACGGCATCCACGATCTCGTCGTCGGGCTCGCCGCCGGCGAGGAAGGCCTGGTCGCGCTCCACCGCGGCAACCCCGACGCGATCTACCCGCACTCCGAGGCCTCGGCGCGCCGGCGCGCCGAGGGCGACTTCTCCGACGCCCCGTTCGCCTCGCCGGCGGCGGTCTTCGCGCTCCCCTCGCCGGCCGACTTCGTCGCCACCGGCGACTTCGACAACGACGGCCACCGGGACGCGATCGCCGGCGCCTGGGGCGCCACGGCGCTCCACGTCCTGCCCGGCGACGGCCGCGGCGGGCTCGGCGCCCCCCGGCGCCTCGAGCTGCCGGGACGGCTGACCGCGGCCGCGGCCGGCGAGGTCAACCGGCGCGACGGCATCGCCGATCTCGCGGTCGCGGTCGACGCCGCGGAGGGTCCGCGGCTGCTCGTCTTCGAGAGCCCGCTCGGCGTTCTGGCGGCCGAGCCGGAGACGTTCCCGCTGCCGGCCGCGGCAAGCGCCCTGGCGCTCGCGCGCATCGACGCCGACGCCGTGCTCGATCTCGCGGTCGCGGCGGGCAACGAGCTGGTGATCGTCCACGGCCGCGACCGCCGGCTCAGCCTGGACGCGGCGCGGCAGGCGCGGGTGCCCGCCGCGCGCGTCACCCGCTTCGACCTGCCGTTCGCGATCGCGGACCTCGCGGCCGGCGACTTCCTCTACGACCTCGAGCACCGGCCGGAGCTGGCGCTGCTCGGCGACGGCGGGGGGGCGTGGATCGTGCCGCGGGCGATCGTCGAGGCCGAAGAGGCGGGCGCGCCCCGCGTCCTCGCCGCCGGCGACCTGGTCGCCGTCGAGACCGGGGGCGTGCCGCCGGCCGGCGCCCGCCTCTTCGCCGCCAGTGCGTCGGTGCGCGCCGCCGACGACCTCGTGGTCGTCGACCCGCTCGGTGGAGCGCTGCGCGTGCTCTCGAGCGCGCCCGACCCGCTCGCGGTCTCGCGGGGCCAGGCGAGCCCGGAGACCGCGGCGGCCAACCCGGCGGTCGCGCTCGAGCCGGCGGCGGCGCCGGTCACCGCCCTGCCGCTGCGCCTGTCGCCGGACCCGCTGACGGACCTCGTCCTCCTGACCGAGCACGGACCGGACCCGGTCGTCGTCTTCGCCGACTGGCCGGTTCAGGGCGGGGTCACCGCGACGGTCAACCTGGCCACCACGCAGCTCGACGCCAACCCGGGCGATGGCGTCTGCGACGTCGACCTCGTGTTGCCCGGGCCGCAGTGCACCCTGATGGCCGCCATCCAGGAGGTCGAGCTGGCGAGCGGCGCCTCGTCGATCGGCTTCGCCGCCGGGGGGACCTACCGGCACTTCGGCACCACCCCGGCGACCGGGTTCCCGGTGCCGGTCACGTTGAGCGGCGCGGCGGCCGGCGGCCCGGTCGAGATCTGGGGCGGCCACCTGTCGTTCCGCGGCGGCAGCAGCCTGGTCAGCGAGCTGGTCATCGCCGGCGGGGACATCGGGTTCCTCGACCTCGGCGGCAACGTCGTCGAGGCCAGTCTGCTCGGCACCGATATCACCGGCACCTCGGCCAGCCCGTTCGGAACAACGCGGCTCTCGACCACCAACGCGACAACCACGATCGGCGGCCCGTCGCCCGCGGCCCGCAACGTCGTCTCCGGGCGAGGCATCAGCTCCTTCTCGACCGGCGACGTGATCCAGGGCAACTACATCGGCACCGACGTCACCGGCCTGGCCGCGATCGGCAACGGCTTCAACAACGCGGCGCTCGACGTCGGCGGCGCCATGAGCGTCGTCGGCGGCACGGCCGCCGGCGCCGGCAACGTCGTCGCCGGCAACCAGCGTGAGGGCGTGATCCTGAGGACCTCGGGGCTCCTCTTCCAGGGCAACTTCGTCGGCGTCGGGGCGGACGGGACGACGCCGCTCGGCAACGGCCGCGTCGGTCTCAACGTCGGCGGCGTCGTCACGCCAGACATGGTGACGATCGGCGGCACCGCGCCCGCCGCCCGCAACCTGATCTCGAACAACGGCTTCGCCTCGAACGCCGACCGCGGCGTCATCCTGAACACGACCAACGCTCTGGTGCAGGGCAACCACATCGGCACCGACGCGACCGGCACGGCGGCGATGGGCAACAACCTGGGCGGCATCCAGCTCGCCGGCACCGGCAACGCGATCGGCGGCGCGGTGGCGGGGGCGGGCAACGTCATCGCCGACTCCCGCAGCGCGCTGCCCAACTGGGGCTACGGCCTCTATCTCGTCGGCCTGCAGGTGCAGGCGCCGTCGAGCGGCAACCTCGTGCAGGGCAACCGGATCGGCGTCGGCGCCGACGGCACGACGCCGATGGGCAACGCCAACCACGGCGTCTTCCTCGACGGCGAGGGCGCGCTCGACAACACGGTCGGCGGCACCGATCCCGGCGCCGGCAACGTCATCGCCCACAGCGGCGGCGCCGGCGTGGCGCTCGGCGGCGGCGGCAATCCCGCCGGCTCCGGCAACGAGATCCTCGGCAACTCGATCCACGACAACGCCGGCCTGGGCATCGACCTCGCCGCCGACGGTCCGACCCCCAACGACCCCGGCGACGGCGACGGCGGACCGAACGACCGGCAGAACTACCCGGTGATCGATACCGTCGGCGGGCTCGCCGGCGACGCCATCGCCGGCACCCTCGGCAGCCGGCCCAACCGCGCCTACCGGCTCGAGTTCTTCGCCAACGCCGCGTGCGATCCCTCCGGCTTCGGCGAGGGCGAGACCTTCCTCGGCGCGACCGACGTCACCACCGACGGCGCCGGCGAGGCGACCTTCAGCGTCGCCTTCGCCGGCACGCGCAACCCGGCCGCCACCGCCACCGACTTGGCCACCGGCGACACCTCCGAGCTGTCGCCGTGCGTCCCCTTCGGGCCCCGGGTGTCGGTGATCAACTCGGTCGGCGACGCCCCCGATCTCGACACCGGCGACGGCGAGTGCGACACCGGCGACGTGATCCTGCGCGAGGGATCGCCCGAGCCGGAGTGCACGCTGCGCGCCTTCCTCCAGCAGGCCAACGCCGCGGCGGGGACCGACGAGGGCCGCTTCGACGTGCCGGCCGACCAGTACCCGCCGACCGGCTGGCCGCTCGTTCGGGCGCAGTCGCCGCTGCCCGCCGTCACCGACGCGATCGTCCTCGACGGCGCCACCCAGCCCGGCGCCGGCCAGGTCGAGGTGAGTTCCGGCGCGGGCGGAACCGCGGCGCCGGCCGGAGCCTGCCCGGGCATGGGCCAGTTCGGCTTCGTGCTCGTGGCCGCGGGCAGCCGGCTGGCCGACCTCGCGATCAACTGCCACGACACCGCCGTGCTCGTCCTCGGCGGCGGGACGCTCCTCGAGCGGCTGGTCATCGGCACCGACTTCGCCGGCGCTCCCGGGCTGGCCGGGACCTTCGGCGTCGTGTTCGACGACGGCGACGGCAGCCGGGTGGACGACAGCGTCATCGTCGGGCACGCGTTTCAGGGCGTCTTCATCACCGGGTCCTCGACCGACAACCAGGTGACGAACTGCTTCATCGGAACCGATCGCGCGGGCGCTCCGGGCTTCGGGAACGGCGTCGGCATCGTGATGAACGGGAGCTCGAATCTCATCGACGGCAACACCGTCGGCGGCAACACCTCGCACGGGATCGTCATCCAGGGTGTCTCGGTGACGTCGAACCGGGTGATCCGCAACTTCATCGGCACCGACGCCCAGAGCAGTTCCGGCCTGCGCAACGGCGGCGACGGCGTCAGGATCGAGGACGCCGGCGCAGCGGGCCCCGACAACGAGATCGGAGAGGGGCCGGGAACCGGAAACGTCATCTCGAACAACGGCGGCGCGGGCGTGCACACCGTCGAGACCGACGGCCAACGCGTGCGATCGAACCGGATCGGCACCACCGTCGACGGCGCCGGGGCGCTGGGCAACCTCGGCCCGGGCGTCTGGATCGAGGCCGGCAGGGACGTGGTGATCGGCGAGGTCGACCCCAACGACCCCGACGAGTGTGAGATCGGCGGTGGCAACGTCATCTCCGCCAACGGCGGCGACGGCATCCTGCTCTCGGGCGTGGAGGCCACCGACAACCTCGTGTGCGACAACCTCATCGGCACCGACGCCGCGGGGACGGCGCCGCTCGGCAACGGCGGCGCCGGCGTCCGCTTCGACGACGCGGGGCTCGGTTCGAGCAACACCGTCGGTTTTTCGGTGATCGCGCACAACGCCGCTGCCGGCATCGCCGTCGGCGACGCCTTCGACGTCAACTGGTTCTACGGCAACCGGATCTTCGCCAACGGCGGGCTGGGCATCGACCTCGAGGACGACGGCGTCACGCCGAACGACACCGGCGACGGCGACGTCGGCGCGAACCACCGCCAGAACTTCCCGGTGATCGGTTCCGCCTACGTCACCCCCGGCGGCGTGGTGACGGTCCGCGGCACGCTGGAGAGCATCCTCGACGAGCCGTTCTCGATCGAGATCTTCAGCAATCAGGACTGCGACCCTGCGGGCCACGGCGAGGGCGAGTTCGGTTCTGCCGTCACCGACGTCCAGACCGACCTCCTGGGGCGAGCGTCGTTCACCGTCCACTTCGCCGCCCCGGTGTTCGACAACCTGACCGCCACGGCCTCGCGCCTCGTCGACCCGGGCATCGAGCTGGCGGAGACCTCGGAGTTCTCGGCCTGCGTCGACCCCCAGGCGCCGGCGCAGGCGCTGGTGATCGACGAGGTGGACGCCGCCGCGGCCAGCCCGGCGCTGGAGTTCATCGAGCTCTCGCAGCGCCCGGCGTCGCAGGTCTCGCTCGCCGGCAGGGTCCTGGTGCTCTTCGACGGCGCCACCGGCGCCTCCTACGCCGCGTTCGACCTCGACGGCTTCTTCACCGGCCCCGACGGCTACTTCGTGGCCGGCGCCTCCGGCGTCACCGCGGCCGATCTGACGATCCCGGACGGGATCCTCCAGGACGGCGCCGACGCCGTCGCGCTCTACCTCGGCAACGCCTCGGACTTCCCGAACGGCACGCCGGTGACCACCGCCGGACTGATCGACGCCCTGGTCTACGGCAGCGGCCAGGGCGCGGACCCGGGGCTGCTCGCTCTGCTGGAACCGGACCAGCCGCAGGTCGACGAGTCCGCCGGCGGCGACCTCCCGGGTCACGCCAACCTGCGCTGCCCCGACTCCGCGGGGGGCGAGCGCTTCACCGACACCTACGTCCAGGGGGCGCCCACTCCGGGCGCCGAGAACCACTGCTCGGTCTGCACGCTCTCGCCGCTGCGCGCCGGCGGGCCGGTGGGCGGGGACCACGCGGTGACCGCGCGAGTGCTGATCGACAACCTGACGCCCGCCGCCGGCACCACCGTCGAGTTCGAGGTCGTCACCGGCCCCAACGCCGGGACCCAGGGCAGCGCCGGCACCGACGCCGAGGGCCGGGCGAGCTTCACCTACACCGGCGCCGGCGGAACCGGCGTCGATCTCCTGCTCGCGAGCGGGATCGCCGCCGGCCGGCCGTTCGCGTGCACGGCGACCGCGACCTGGGTCGACCCGCTCGTGATCTTCACCGACGGGTTCGAGAGCGGGGACACTACGTCGTGGTCGGCGACCACGCCGTAGTGCACCCGCTCTCGGGGCGTTCGCCCTGCGCCTGCGGCGCAGCGCTCGGCTGGCGAGAGCGGGGACACTACGTCGTGGTCGGCTACCGTGCAGTGAGCCCGGACGCCGGTGCCGGGTCGCGGGGGGCCGGCGGGGGCCGGCGGCGGCGCCGGGACCACGCGAGGAGCAGCGCCAGCGCCGCCGCGCAGCCGGCCGCGGCCCACCAGGCGGCGGCCGGGAACCTCCGCGGCGGCAGCTCGACGGTCTGGTCGGCGCGGCCGAGGAGGACGAACGGCGCCCAGTAGTAGGGGTGGCGGTGGCGCTCGTCGCGCCTTAGCGCGAGCCGCGCCTCGCGCAGCGCCGCGGCCTGGGAGCGGCCGGCGCGCAGGCCGGCGTAGAAGCGGAGCATCAGTTCCGCGCTCGCCTCGTCCTCGACGTTCCACAGGCTGGCCGCGACCGACGACGCGCCGGCGTGGAAGAACGCGCGCGCGAGCCCGACCATCCCCTCGCCGGTGACCGTCTCGCCGATCGCGGTCCGGCACGCCGAGAGCGTGACCAGCCGAGCCGCGAGCCGCAGGCGGAGGATCTCGCGGAACTGGAGCAGGCCGTCCTCGCCGCCCTCGCCGTCCTCGCCGCCCAGGACCAGCCCGGAGCGGGCCGGCGACGCGGGGTCGATCCAGCCGTGGGCGGCGAGGTGGAGGAAGCCGTAGGCGGGCAGCTCCTCGGCCTTGAGCCGGCTCTCGGTCGCCTCGGCGCCGAGCAGGAGCGTCGCGGCCCCGCGGCCGAACTCGGCGGCGACGCCCCGGACCTCGGTGCGCGAGTGCGGCAGCGCGCCGAGCCGGCGCAGCCCGGCGAGCGCGGCCGAGCGCTCGGCGTCCGGCGCGCTGTCATAGATCGGGTCGCCGAGCGCGAGCAGCCGCGCTTCCGCCCGCGCCGGCGGCGCGCCCAGCTCGACCAGGGCCGAGGCCGAGGGGAGGTAGGCGGTGGGCGCCAGCTCGGCGAGCAACCGGTCGCCGGCCGGGAGCGCCTCGAACGGCAGGGCGTGGAGGATCCCCGAGGGCACGATCCAGAGCAGCTCGGGCGGCGGATCGAGGGGGAGGCCGGCGAGCAGCGTCGCGCCGAGCTCGCCGAGCCGCGGCTCGACCGCCGGGTCGAGGAGACCGGCGTAGGCCGTGCGCACCGCCGAGGCGACGTCGCCCTCGCCGGGGAGCGCCCGGTAGTCGAGGCCGTCGCGCCGCACCGTCCAGCGGTGCGACACCGGCTCGGCGAGGAAGTAGGCGACCACGACCGCCCCCGGCGGCAGCGCCGCCTGGACCTCCGGCAGCGACGCCGGCCGCGGGTAGCGCAGGCGCCCGAAGCGCGGCGACTCGACGCCGGCGCGCACCGCGAGCGCCTCCAGCTCCGCCTCCCGCCGCGCCAGCTCCTCGGCGAGGGCGGCGGTCGAGCCGTCGCGCCGGATCCGCCCCTGGAGGGCCGAGATCTCGCCCAGGAGCCGCCGCTCCTCCTCGAGGATTTCGGGCGGGAGCGCCTCGTGGGGCGCGGCCCTGGCCTCGACCAGGTCATCCAGGAACGCGCGCGCCCGCGCACGCTCCGCGACCTCGAACGCGCGCGCCGGTCCGTCCGCTCCGCCGGCGGCGAGCAGGAACTCGGCCGCCTCGGCGTAGACCTCGACTTTGTTGGCGAAGAAGTCGGTCTTGAACGCGGGCAGCCGTAGCGAGCCCCGGATCGTCTCGATGCCCGCCAACGCAGCCTCGTACGCCGCTGCCGCCTCGGCGGGCCGTCCCTGCCGGCGGCGCAGCCGGGCCAGCTCGCGCTGGGTCTCCCACTGGACTTTGGTGTCGGCGGCGGCGGCGGCCAACGCCAGCGCCTCCCGGAAGAACGCCTCGGCGTCCTCCAACCGGCCCAGCCCGGCGAGCGCCTGACCGATGTGCTTGCGCAGGTTGGGGTGCGGCCGCGCGCCGGGGATGCCGGCCGCCACCCGCTCCGCGCTGCGGTAGGCGGCCAGGGCCTCTTCGAAGCGCCGCTGGTCGCGGTGGACCATCCCCGTGTTCTGCCACCAGATCGCCTCGTTGCGCGGATCGCCGGTCCGCCGGCACAGTTCGATCGCACGTTCGAAGCGCGCCAGGGCGGTCTCGCCGTCCCGGCGCTTCCACGCGACCAGGCCGAGCTCGCCGATCGCCCAGGACTCCAGGCTGGGATTCGCCGCCTCGATCGCGAGCCGCCGGGCGTGCTCGAGCGCGACCTCGGCCTCGTCGAGCTGATTGAGCTCGAGCCGGCAGATCCCCTGGCTGGTGCGGGCGAGGATCTCGATGCGGCTCGGCGGGTCGAGCGCCAAGGCGCGTTGCAGGAGGGCGAGAGCACGGGCGTAGTCGTGGACCTGGATGGAGCTCTGGGCGAGATTGAACAGCTCGGTGGCGAGCTTGTGCGGATCCCCCGACTCCTCGGCCAGACCCAGCGCACGCTCCCGGTAGTCGAGGGCGCTCAGGGGGTCGCCCTGGAAGGAGAGCAGGCTGCCGCGGATCCGCCAGAGCTGGCGCAGCAGCGCGGGGTTCCGCCCGGTGTCGAGGCTCGCCTCGACCCGACGCAGCAGCGACTCGGCTCCGACGTAGTCGCCATTGTTGATCGCGGCGTCGGCGAGATCGAGGCGCAGCCAGCCGGCGCGGGGGGAGTCGTCGCCGGGCCCGAGCCGGTCGAGCGCCCGGCGGAAGTGAGCCTCGCCCTCCTCGTGCCGGTCGTGGGCCGAATACGACCGCCCCGTCGCCTGATGCGCAGCGATCGCCTGGTCGGCGTCGCCGGCGGCCTCGGCGAGAGCGATCCAACGCCGCCCGGCCTCCTGGGCCTCGGCGTAGCGGCCGAGCCGATTCAGCAGATCGTGCCGCGTGCGTTCCAAGCGCAGCAGCTCCTCGCGCGGAGCCGCCGCCGGCGGACCCGCGGGAAGCCGCTCGAGCGCCGCTTCGAGGTGGCCCGCGGCTGCGAGGGCGTCGATCTCCGGCCACGGGATCTCGGAGGCGCCGGCCGCGGTGGCGAGCAGGAAGAGGGCGCCGAATCGGACGACCCTCGTGGCGGCGCCGGGTGGCATGCCCGTTCTCCCGGAGTCTCCGAATCGAGCGGTGCGATGCGCTCTCAGCTCTCCGCGAGCAACGCCACGAGGCCGCGCTCGTCGCCGGCCTCGAGCGCGGCCTCGGCGCGCAGGCTCAGCAGGTCGCGGCCGACGGTGACCACCGCCAACACCCGGCCGCCGCCGAGGTAGAAGGCCGCGAAGTCGCGCTCGGCGAGGCTGCCGCGGGTCTCGATCTCGTCCCAGCGCGCGGCGTGGCCGACGTAGCGGAACGTGACGTCGTAGTGCTGGCTCCAGAAGAACGGCACGTCGCGATACGGGCCGCCGCCCAGGAGCGCGCGCGCCGCGGCCTGCCCCTGGCGCTCGGCGACCACGAAGTGCTCGATGCGCACGCGGGCGCCGGTGCGCGGATCGGGGTGGCGCGCGACGTCGCCGGCGGCGTAGACGTCCGGCGCGCTCGCGCGCAGGTGGTCGTCGACCACGATGCCGTTGTCGACCGCGAGGCCGGCAGCCTCGGCGAGCGCGCCGCGCGGCACCACGCCGACGCCGACGACCACCAGCTCGGTCGCGAGGCGCGTGCCGTCGTCCAGCTCGATCGCGCTCTCGGTGACCGCGGCCGGGGAGCGGCCGAGGTGGAAGCGGACGCCGTGCTCCTCGTGCAGCCGCCGGACGGCGGCGCCGATCTCCTCGCCGAAGACGCGCGCGAGCGGCACCTCTTCGGGCGCGACGACCGCGACCTCGAGCCCGCGGTGGCGGAGCGCGGCCGCCGCCTCGAGCCCGATAAAGCTCGCCCCGACGACCACCGCCCGCCGCGCCCCGGCGGCGCGCTCGATGATCGCCCGGCTGTCGGCGAGCGTGCGCAGGACGTGGACGTGCGGGCGGTCCGCGCCCGGGATCGCGAGGCGCCGCGGCTCGGCGCCGGTCGCGAGCACGAGCGCGCCGTAGTCGAGGCGCGCGCCGCTCGCGAGCGTCACCGTGTGCGCGGCGGGGTCG
>CAZNIX010000121.1:0-330 GCA_964573125.1 uncultured Thermoanaerobaculia bacterium | reverse complement strand
CCATCGCGTGTAGACCGGGGCGCCGCGGCCCAAGCCGCGCAGCGGGATCCACTCCTCGGGCGCCGCGCCGGCGAGGTAGTCCTTGGACAGGTTCGGACGATCGACCGGCCCGGGCGGCTCGTCGCCGACGAGGGTGACCGGACCGTCGTAGCCCTCGCGGCGCAGGGTCTCGGCGCACGCCGCGCCGGCCGGACCGGCGCCGACGATGACGACCGCGCTCGGTGACGCGGCCGGCGTCCGGCGGGGCGGCGGCGCCGCGCGCTTGTTGCCGACCACGACGCGCCCGGCCCGGCGCTCGACGTCGTAGCAGGGGATCGGGTTGAGCGCCGG
>CAZNIX010000120.1:0-11066 GCA_964573125.1 uncultured Thermoanaerobaculia bacterium | reverse complement strand
CGGGCGCGGGGGCGGGTGGCCCCCCCCCACGCCCCGGACCGGACCCCCAGCCGCCCACCGGTACCGGGAGCCGAGATGAACTCGCGCCGCGGCCTTCCCGAGCCGGTGCCGGCGATCCCGCCCGGCCCCCTGGTCAACCCCGACCTCGCGCCGACGCCGCCCGACCGCCGCACCTGGGGCCTGTGGCACATCGCGTCGCTGTGGGTCGGGATGAGCGTCTGCATCCCGACCTACATGCTCGCGGCGGTGATGATCGAGGCCGGGCTCACCTGGCGCCAGAGCCTGCTCGCGATCCTGCTCGGCAACGCGATCGTGCTCGTGCCGCTCGCGCTCAACGGCCACGCCGGGACGAAGTACGGCATCCCGTTCCCGGCCTACGCCCGCGCCGCCTACGGCACCCGCGGCGCCCACCTGCCGTCGCTCGCACGGTCGCTCGTCGCCTGCGGCTGGTTTGGCATCCAGACCTGGATCGGCGGCCTCGCGATCCACGAGCTGCTGGTCATCCTCTGGCCGGGCTTCACGGCGCTGGGCGGCGGCGCGACCTGGATGGGCTTCACGCTGCCGCACTACCTCGCGTTCCTCCTCTTCTGGGCGATCAACCTCTGGTTCGTCTGGGCCGGCACCGAGAGCATCAAGTGGATGGAGACCGTGGCGGCGCCGCTCTTGATCGTCACCGGGCTGGCGCTGCTCGCCTGGGCGGCCTCGAAGGTCGGCGGCCTGGGCGCGATCCTCCGCCAGTCCGACGCGCTCGCCGCGGCGCGGCCGCCGATGCCGCCGCTCGCGTTCTTCTTCGGCCTGTTCATGCCCTGGCTGACCGCGATGGTCGGCTACTGGGCGACGCTGTCGCTCAACATCCCCGACTTCACCCGTTACGCCAAGAGCCAGCGCGCGCAGGCCTGGGGGCAGGCGGTCGGGCTCCTGACCACCATGCCGCTCTTCGCGTTCATCGGCCTGGCGGTGACCAGCGCCACCGTGCTCCTCTACGACGAGGCGATCTGGAACCCGGTCGAGCTGCTCGGCCGGCTGACCGCGGAGTCGGGCAGTCCGCTCCTCGGCGTCGTCGCCATGCTGGTGCTCGTGCTGGCGACGCTGTCGACCAACATCGCCGCCAACGTGGTCGCGCCCGCGAACAGCCTCTCCAACCTCGCGCCGCGGCGGATCTCGTTCCGCGCCGGCGGCCTGATCGCGGCGCTGGTCGGGATCTTCATCCTCCCCTGGAAGCTGCTCGAGGCCTACCAGGCGTGGCTGATCACCTATTCGGGCCTGCTCGGCGCGGTCGGCGGCGTGATCGCCGCCGACTACCTCTTCGTGCGCCGGCTCTCCCTCGACGTCTCCGGCCTCTACGCCGAGCGCGGCCCCTACCGCTACCGCGACGGGATCAACTGGCGGGCGGTCGCGGCGACCGCGGCCGGGGTGGCGGCGGCGCTCGCCGGCAAGCTCCACCCCGACCTCGCGTTCCTGTTCAACGGCGCGTGGTTCTCGGCCGCGGTCGTCTCGATGGCGCTCTACTGGCTGCTCATGCGCCGCGCGGCGGCCTGAACCCTACTGCAGCACCTCGGTGGTCCAGAGCAGCGTGTGGCCGAGCTCGAAGCCGTCGGCGAAGATCGTCCGGTCGACCTGCGGATCGCCCCCGGCCTCGACCGCGCCGATGTCGCAGCCGTCGCCGCCGGGCGGGTTGGGCAGCAACGGGGTGTCGATGCGGCGGATCCCTGCTTCGGGGTCGCCGAACCCGCGCTGGTCGGTGAGGGCGTCCGGGCAGTTCCCGGAGTCGATCAGCGGCGAGACGCCCTGCTCGCTGAACGGCGGAATGAGCGCCGGCGCGTGAGTGGGCGTCGGTCCGCCGTAGTCGCCGAGCGGTTGGAGATCCGGGTCGAGCTCCGCGCCGACCGACCCCACCCAGTCGCCGGCGGCGTTCGGCGAGCCGGCCGGGAACTGCGCCTCGCACCCGGCGTTCGAGCCGATGAAGCTGAAGCCGCTGGCGTTGACCTGGACGTCGCCTCCGCACTGGAAGTCGGGGCGGAGCAGCGCGCCGGAGTCGAGGTTGCCCGCGACGACGGTGTTGGCGAGTTCGAGGGTCGCGGTGAAGCCGGTGCCGACGATGAAGGCGATCCCGCCGCCGTCCCCGGCCAGGTCGCCGTTGGCCTCGGCGAGGTTCTCGGTGATCGTCGAGTCGCGCGCGAGGAGCGCCCCGGAGAGCGGCGGCGCGCCGGAGACCAGCAGCAGGATGCCGCCGCCGTTGTCGCTCGCGCGGTTGCCGCTCACCGTCGAGGCCTCGAGGACGACCGTCCCGCGCGTCGCGAGGATGCCGCCGCCGGTGCCGTTCTCGTGGTCGGCGCCGTTGTCGGTGAGGGTGGAGCGGATCACCCGCGCCTCGCCGCCGGTGCCGAGCAATCCGATCCCGCCGCCGCTGCCGGCGCCTTCGGCGACGTTGCCCAGGAACAGGCACTCGACCACGGTCGCCGACGTCGGGGCGGAGCCGGCGCTGCCGATCGCGAGCCCGCCGGCGGCGTTGGCCGAGCGGTTCTCGATGAAGGCGACGCGCCGGAACCACGCGGTCTCGCCGGGCCCGATCCAGGCGCCGCCGCCGTCGCCCTCGACGCCGCCCGGCGCGCGGCCGCGGTAGAGCGTCAGCCGCTCGACCCCGAGCCAGCCGCCGCCGGCGGTGTCGAACTTGAGCAGCCGGTAGAGGTCGGCGCCGTCGATGATCGTCTGCAGCGGGCCGTCGCCGCGGATCAGCAGCGTCTCCGTGATCGGCGGCAGGTCGGCGGCGAGGTTGATCTCGGCCGGCAGCGTGAGGTTGAAGACGATCCGGTCCGGGCCGTCGCCGGAAAGGCACTCGTTATGGGCGTCGTCGTCGTTGGCGGCGACGATCGCCTCGCGCAGCGAGCAGAAGCCGTCGAGGGCGTCGGCGTCGTCGATGGTGTTGACGGTGATCGTGGCTGCCGCGGCGTTGCCGGCGAGACCGGCCGCCGCGGCGGCGAGGAACACGGCTCGGAGCAGGTCGGTGTGTCGGGACATGAGGATCCTCCTGTTCTCATGTCGCGACGTCCGGCCCGGCGGATGGACATCGTCGGCCGCCTCCCGGCTGCAGGGTGGGGCAGAGGTGAAGCACCGCCTCACGGCGGGGAGCGGAGGTTCGCTTCCGGGCGGGGCCGGCTCACTCGCCGTGGTAGAGGCGGTCGAGGTCCACCAGATCGGTGTCCGCCCGGCGGGCGACCGTCGCCCGGAGCTCCTCGGTGAACGCCGGGGCGAAGAGGAGGAGTCGGGCGTGAGCGGCCCTGGTCCCGAGAGCGGCGCGCGCCTTCTCCAGGTGGCGCAGGTGAGTCGATCCCGCGGTCTCCCCGGCCTTCGCCTCGCCGAGAGCCAGGATCGCGCGCTCCGCCGGGGGCGCGGAGGGCTCGTCCGCGCTCGCCACCACGAGGTCCAGCTCGTGCTCCGATCCCTCGATCGTCACGATCGACGGGCCGACGTGGTCGGCTGAGCCTCCCACCGTCGCCGGGGCCGCATGCCGGCGGATCCAGGTGCGGGCCAGCTCTTCGAAGACCGGCCCGCGGACGCGGGAGTCGAAGATCCCGGAGAGCCGATCACTCCAGATCCGCAGCGGCTCCCGGTCCCGGAGCAGCGGTCCGTGGGGCTCGAGGATGGCGTAGTGGAACTGGAGGAACCGGTCGGCGAGCGCGTAGGTGGGGCGCTGCGATCGAATCGAGTCCTCCTGACGGAGCACGAACCCCGCCGCGATCAGGCGCTTGAGCGCCGGATCGAGGTTCGACACCGAGCGGCGCAGCCGGTTCGCGATCTTTCCCGCGGTGACGGAGCCATTGGCGATGGCGCCGAGGATGCTGTGGTGCAACGTCGGGCTCGCGGCCGAGAGCGTAGGATCCTCGGCGAGAAGGGTCGTGGCCTCATGGTGCAGGGTCGTGGCGGGGGAGAGCACGCGGGTCACGATCCACCGGTCGAAGTCGGCCGGACCCTCCGGCAAGTCGTGATCCACCATGTCGGTGTAGTAGCCGATCACGCCGCCGATCACGGCGTAGATGCGGGCCGCGAGGTCGAGGGGGGCGCGAGAGCCGAGCTGCCTGGCGGCGGCCCTGTAGCCGAAGGGCTGCATCACGAGCTCCATGCCCCGCCCGACCCCGTAGCGGCGCCTCCCCGGTGGTGAGGGCTCGCATCAGGGCGATCGCCGAGCCGCACAGGATCAGCCGGGCCCGTCCGGGCGCGCGACGACGGCCCGCCGGGCCGAGAGCGGCCGCAAGGACCGAATCCAAAGCCGGCTCGGCCTCCAGGAGGTAGCCGACCTCATCGAGCACGACGGGCAGCGGCCCGCTCTCGCCCAGGCGAAGGAGCCGGGCCACCGCCTCTTCCCAGGTGTCGAAGGACAGCCGGCCGGCGTCGAGATGGTGGCCGAGGGCCTCTCCCAGCCGTGCCAGGTGCACGGCGGACTCCCCGCGCGTGGCCTCCCAGTAGAAGCCCCCGCGATCCGCGGTCAGCTCGTCGAGCAACGTCGACTTCCCGATCCGCCGCCGGCCGTACACCAATCCGAGGGTGTGGTGGTCGACGGCCGAGTCGAGGAACCTCTCGACGTGCCCGCGGGCGGTTTCCTGGTCCATGCGGGTTTCTCTCGATACTCAATCCGGCGATAGTATTGCGGAATGGAGCATCGCGCCGCAAGGCCTGGAAGGAGGCGGTTGTCGGTTGCCGCTTTGCGCCCGAGCTACAATCGCCGATCGACGTTTTTCGCGGCGACGAGCAGCGACGACCCGGAGGGGAGATGAAGCTCTACGACCTGTCGCAGGACCTCAACCAGGAGGTCTCGTTCTGGCCCTACTACCCGCCGTTCGAGGTCAAGTACATCAAGCGCAAGGCCGAGCACGGGGTCAACGCCCAGTACATCCAGACCTCGAACCACATGGGCACCCACCTCGACGCGCCACGCCACTTCGTCACCGGCGGGCGGACGATCGACCAGATCCCGCTCGAGTGGCTGTGCGGCCCGGGGGTGATCGTCGACCTCGCCGACGAGCTGGGCGAGCTGGACGTCTACACGCCGGCGATGGTCGAGGCGCGGGTCGAGGTGCGGGACGGCGACCTGCTGTTCCTCCACACCGGCTGGGAGCGCCACGCCCAGTTCGGCGCCGAGCCCGACGAGGAGAAGTACATCCACCGCCACCCCGGCGCCCATCCCGACATGGTGCCGTGGCTCCTGGCCAAGAAGATCCACGTCTGGGGGGTCGACTGCATCTCGACCGACCACCCGATGAACCTGCCGGTCGGGCGCTTCCTCGGCAAGGGGATGCACGGCCACTGCGACCGCGTGCGCGCCGCGTGCGAGGCGAAGTTCGGCGCCGAGGGGATGGCGGCGCTCTTCCCCGACAGCGCCTACCAGCTCACCCACAACGCGCTCTTCCCCCACGACTGCATGCACATCGAGAACCTCGGCGGCGACATCGCCCACCCGGACGTGCAGAACCGGCGGCTGACGCTCGGCTGCTTCCCGTGGAAGTTCCGCGGCGGCGAGGCGGCGTTCTGCCGGGCGGTGGCGTTCGATTTCGAGGGTTGAGCGTGGCGGCGGGCGACGACCTCGCCGTCCTCCCCGCGAGCGAGATCCGCCGGCGCGTGGCGGCGCGCGAGGTCTCGCCGGTCGAGGTGGTCGAGGCGGCGCTCGCGCGGATCGCGCGGCTCGACGGCGTGCTCAACGCGGTGGTCACCCGCTCGCCGGCGGCGCTCGACGACGCCCGCCGGCTCGAGCGCGCGCTCGCCGTCGGCGTCGAGCCGGGGCCGCTCGCCGGCGTGCCGGTCGGGATCAAGGACGTCACCCCGGTCGCAGGGCTCCGCCACACCTACGGCTCGCCGCTCTACTCCCGCCACGTCGCCGACGCCGACGCGCTGGTCGTCCGCCGCCTGCGCGCCGCCGGCGCGATCGTGATCGGCAAGACCAACACCCCGGAGTTCGCCGCCGGCGGCCACACCTTCAACGAGGTCTTCGGCCCGACCCGCAACCCCTGGAACCCGCGTCTCTCCCCCGGCGGCTCGACCGGCGGCGGCGCGGCGGCGCTCGCCGCCGGCATGATCGCGCTCGCCGAGGGCACCGACCTCGGCGGCTCGCTGCGCATCCCGGCGAGCTTCTGCGGCGTCGTCGGCCTGCGCCCGACCGCCGGCCTGGTGCCGACCTGGCCGTCGGACTACCTGTGGGACGAGCTGCAGGTCACCGGCTTTCTGGCGCGCACCGCCGAGGACGTGGCGATGGCGCTCCAGGCCTGCGCCGGCCCGAGCGAGCTGTCGCCGATCGGCCACGGCCTCGGCGGCCGCGACCTGGTCGCCGCGGTCTGCGCCGCCGACGCCTCGGGGCTCTCGATCGCCTATTGCCCCGACGTCGCCGGGATCGGCGTCGATCCCGAGATCGAGGCGGTCTGCCGCCGCGCCGCGCTCGACCTGCGCGACGCCGGCGCCACCGTCGAGGAGATCGACCTCGACCTGTCCTGGGCCTGGCGACCCTACCTGGCGCTGCGCGGCTACTGGATGGTCGCCCAGATGCACGGCCGCCTCGACCGCCTCGACCGCCTGGGCGCCAACGTTCGGACCAACACCGAGGCCGGCCTCGCCACCACCGTCGCCGACCTCGGCGCCGCCGAGGCCGCCCGCAACCGCGTCTGGGAGACCTTCCGCGACCTCCTCGGGCGCTTCGACCACCTGCTCACCCCGTGCATGGCGGTGCCGCCGTTCCCGGTCGAGCAGAACTACCCGGAGTCGATCGCCGGCCGCGCCATGCGCACCTACGTCGACTGGATCGCCCCCACCTTCCTCTTGAGCCTCACCGGACTGCCCGTCGCCTCCGTCCCCGCCGGTCTCGACACGGTCGGCCTCCCGGTCGGCCTCCAGATCGTCGCCCGCCCGCGCGCCGAGGAGGCGGCGCTGGCGCTCGCGGCGGTGATCCAGGAGGCCAACCCGATCGGGCTACCCGATCCCGGCGCCATCGCCGGGTTCGCGCGGGAAGTCCCGGCGTAACCGCGCGGCCCGTCGGAGGCCGAGGGAGCCGGAGCTTCCGCGATGCTGCCGGCGCGAGGTGGTGGTGCGCGGCCAGCGGGTCGACCTCTCGGGCGAAGGGTCCGGGGTCGTGCCGTGGGCGGGCTCGATCGGCTGGTCTCGCCGGCGCCGGCGCGGTAGACTCCGCAACCGCGATGAAGCTCCAGGGCAGCCAGACGCTCGACGCCCCGCGGGACGTGGTCTGGGCCGCGCTCCTCGATCCCGAGGTGCTGGCCCGGACCCTGCCCGGCGTCACCCGCCTCGAGCGCGCCGGCGGCGACCGCTTCGAGGCCTCGATGAACATCAAGGTCGGGCCGGTGCAGGGGAAGTTCGACGGCCACGTCGAGCTCACCGACCTCGACCCGGCGAAGGGCTACAAGATGGCGCTCCACGGCCAGGGGGCGCCCGGCTTCGTCGACGGCCACGGCGCGATCACGCTCGCCGACGCCGCCGGCGGCGGCACCGCGCTCGGCTACGACCTCGACGTCCAGGTCGGCGGCCGCCTGGCCGGGGTCGGCCAGCGCCTGCTCGAGACGACCGCCAAGAGCCTCAGCCGGCAGGCGATCGAGAGCCTCGGCCGGCAGGTGGCGGCGCGCGCCGCCACCGGCGGCGGCGAACAGGTGGCGGCGCCCGCGGCGCCGACCGTCGGCGCGCTCGCCGCCGGCGTCAGTCGCGATCTCGCCGCCGAGCTGGTGCCGCCCTCGCGCCGGCCCTGGCTGATCGCGGCGCTGCTCGTGGCGGTGGTGGTCCTGATCCTGCTCCTGCGCGCCTGCTAGCCGCCCGGCGCCGCGGCCCCCGCGCCGCCCGCCTCGCTTGCCCCGCCCTGCCTTTGTCCATGCGGGGTTGCGCGGCGCCGCGTGCTAGAATCCTCGCGCTTGCCCAAGACGCCGAACCCGGAGGACGTGACCATGCGCGAGCCGATCGCAGTCCACCGCACCCGCCGACCCGCCGGACTCCGGCTCGCGGCCGCCGCCGCGGCGGTCGCCGCCTGCGCGCTGGCGACGCCGCTGGCGGCCGAGATCTTCCACGTCGAGCTGACCGACGGCCACGTCTTCGACACCCGCTACAAGCCCGAGGAGGCGAGCTGGGACTCGACCGTGGTGCTGCTGCTGACCGACACCGGCAACTGGATCGCGGTGCCCAAGGCGGAGATCGCCGACATCACGACCGAGACCGAGAACAAGGGCTTCGGCAAGGTGATCGACACCACCACGGTGCTGCTCGGGTGGGCGGCCAACGACGCTCCGCTGCCGGAGGACGAGACGCAGTTCTCGGCCGTCGAGCGGCTGCAGCAGTTGTTCTCGCAGCAGCAGCAGCGGCAGGACTTCACGGTCGAGCAGTTCGTCGATCCGAGCGAGGCCGGCCGCGGCGGGCTGCCGGCCTACGGCGCGACGCCGCCGGACTTCAACTACCTCGGCGATCTGCGCGGCCTCGGCGGCGGGGTCGCGGCGCCGGCCCCGGCGCCCGCCCTCGGCACCGCGCCCCCGGTGGCGGGCGAGCCGATCAGTCCCGAGTAGCCCGCGGCGAACTCGCCGCCGCCGGACGCCCGACGTCGTCGCCGCGACCCGTTCGCGCCGCGCGGCGGCCCTCGCCGATCCTCCTTGCCGTGCACCTCTACCGCGTCGGCCCCGAAGGCTTCTTCGCCGCCCGCGAGCCGGGCGGGGAGGCGCGCGTGCTCCACTCCGACCCCTTCGAGACCCTCCCCGGCGGCTGGGAGCTGGGGCGCGCGGTCGACCTCGAGGGCGAGGCCTTGCTGGCGCCGGTGCGCCCGGGCAAGGTGGTCGGGATCGGCCGCAGCTTCCGCGACCACGCCGCCGAGCTGGGCAACCCGCCGCCGGCCGCGCCGCTGATCTTCCTCAAGGCGCCGTCGGCGGTCGTCGGGCCGCGCGCGCCGGTGGTGTTGCCGCCGGAGAGCGCGCGCGTCGAGTACGAGGGCGAGATCGCGGTCGTGGTGCGCGCGCGGCTCACCCGCGCGCGCGCCGAGGAGGCCGCCGCGGGCCTGCTCGGCGTGACCTGCGCCTGCGACGTCACCGCCCGCGACCTCCAGCGCGCGGACGCCACGTTCGCGCGCGCCAAGTCGTTCGACACCTTCTGTCCGCTCGGCCCCGCGGTCGCGACCGCGCCCGACCTCGGCGCGCTCGAGGTGATCACCCGCATCAACGGCGAGGAGCGCCAGCGCGGCCATGCCGCCGACCTGGCCTGGCCGATCGCCGAGCTGGTCGCCTACGTCTCGCGCTGCATGACCCTCGAGCCGGGCGACGTCGTGCTCACCGGCACCCCCGCCGGCGTCGGCCCGCTCGCCGCCGGCGACGTCATCGAGGTCGAGATCCCGGGGGTCGGCGTGCTGGTCAACCCGGTCGAGGGGTGGCGGGGATGAGCGTGCGCGCGAAGACGCTCCTCGCCGTGGCGGCCGCGCTCGCGGCGCTCGCCTACGGGCTCTGGGTGCGGGAGCTGCCGGCGCCGTTCGCGGTGGTGGTGGCGCTCGCGTTCGGCGTCCTCGCGTTCATGGCGACCCGGACCTGGGACCGCCTGCGCCCGCTCTACCGCCGCCGGCCGCCGCCGGACCGGTAGCGGCCGGCGGCTCCAGGACGCGGCCTCGAGGCGAGGGATCCCGAGGTCGTCAGGGCGAGGGCGGCCGCGCGGCGCGCCAGGGGAAGACGGCGAGCGCGGCGAGGAGCAGCAAGTGGGTGGCGCCGCGGGCGGGGTGGCCGGCGAAGAGGAGAGCCATCCAGAGGCCGACCAGGCCGAGGGCGATCGTGGCGCGGGCGGTGGCGCGGGGCACGGCGGGCAGGGTATCACCGGGGGTGCGGTATTCTCGTGCGGACCGGCTCCCCGAGGCGGCCCGAGACGACCATGACCCGGGCGATCACGTTCGACGTCACCCGCACGCTGATCCACAGCCCGCGGTTGATCGAGATCTACCGCGAAGTGCTCGCGCGCCACGGCATCGAGGCGCCGGCCGCGGAGGTGCGGCGGCTGATGCCGGTGGTGTGGCAGGAGCTGGACTGCCGCGCCGAGGTCGGGCGCGACCGCTTCTCGGCCCACCCCGAGGGGCCGCGCGGCTGGTGGCGGCGCTTCCTCGAGCGACTGTGCGAGCACCTCGGCGCGCCGCCCCCCTCGCCGTTCGCCGCCGCCGAGCTGTACCACCGCTTCGGCCGCGCCGAGGCCTGGGAGGTCTATCCCGAGGTGCCGGCGACGCTGGCGGCGCTCGCGCGGCTCGGGCTGCGGCTGGCGGTGGTCAGCAACTGGGACGAACGGCTGCCGCCGCTGCTCGACGACCTCGGTTTCGGGCGCCGCTTCGACGCCGTCGTCTACTCGGCGGCGATCGGAGTCGAAAAGCCCGATCCGCGCATCTTCCGCCACGCGCTCGAGCGGCTGGGGGTGGCGCCCGAGGACGCGGTGCACGTCGGCGACAGCGTGCGCGAGGACGTCGAGGGCGCGCTCGCCACCGGCATGGAGGCGCTGCACCTGGTGCGCCCGGGGGCGCCGTCGCTGATCCACCCCGAGGCCGGGCGGCGAAGCCGCGGCGACCTCGCCGACCTCTCGCCGCTGCCCGACCTGATCGAGATCTCGCGCGCCCCGGCGCCGTTCCCGGTGCCGGGGTGAGTTCTCGAGGGGGACTCGCTGGGCGGGTCAGTCATCGGCGCAGAGCGCCGCCGCACACGCGCCCTTGATCAAGATTGAGATCAAGGCGCGCGTAGTCCTGCCGCCACCGGCGTTGACGGTCGTCGCTACGGCTCTGAGTCCTTCGAGGGGGGCTTCCGGGGTTCGTCCGCCCCCAGCTCCAGCACCAGGTCGACCAGCCCCTCCAGCTCCTCCGCGGAGAGCTTCCTGGCGAAGCCGGGCATCGAGCCGTGGCCGTCGGCGATGCGCTCGCGGACTGCGGCGCGGGCGCCGCCGGCGGCCCGGTCGGAGGCGGTGAGGTCGAGGTCCGGGTTGCGGCGGACCTTCTCGGGGTCGCCGCGGCCGTCGGCGCCGTGGCAGCGGGCGCAGTAGCGGGCGTAGAGCGCCGCCGGCTCGCGGCCGCCGGGCCGCGGGCCGCAGGC
>CAZNIX010000119.1:0-11129 GCA_964573125.1 uncultured Thermoanaerobaculia bacterium | reverse complement strand
GAGACCTTCGTGGAAGGCGAGGCGGTGACGGTGCTCGCTCCCGAGGGAGATGAGACCTTCACCCTCTCCTCGGAAGACGAGGCCGCTCTCTTGGCGGCGATGGCCGAAGGCGACCGGGGTGATGTGGTCTCGGCCGAGGAGTTCTTTCGGCACCTCGAGCGAGATCGAGGTCGGCGGTACAGCGCCACTACGGCACCGTCCCCGACCACTGCGAGGTGTCGCCGCTCTCGAAGCCGTCGGCGAAGATCTCCAGGTTGATCGTGATGCGGCCGTCGACGGTGGCCAGCCAGCCGTTGGCCACCGACTCCTCGATCAGGGCGTCGCCGGAGACCAGGCTGGTCGAGGGTGCGAGGACGAGGTCGATCAGGTGGCCTTCGGGGGCGTCCGGAGCGACCTCCACCAGCAGCCGGCCGAGCTCGTCGCCCGGGGGCGGCGCGTCGAGGGTCAGGGGGAGCGGGGCGGTGGCCTCGGAGTAGAAGCGCAGCACGACCGCGTGGTCGCCGCCGTCGGTGGTCACCGGGAAGACCGGCGTCAACTCCGCCGTGGCGCCGCTCGACTGCCAGCCGAGGGAGACGACGTGGGTGGCGGGAACCGCGTCGACCCGCAGGCCGAAGGCCTGGATCTCGCCTCCCGCCCCGGCGCCTTCGTCGAGCGGCGTGCCCGAGAGGTCGCGGACATAGAGCGGCACCTCGACCACACTCCCCGGTCCCGCCTCCACCTGGGCGAGGGTGACGGTGTCCTGCACCGCCTGCTCGGCGGGCGGCTCGGCGAGCTCGGGCGGCGGGCCGCCGCCGTGGACGTAGTTGACGAGGTAGAAGATGTCGCCCACGGTCACGCTGCCGTCGCCGTTGGCGTCGGCGTCGCAGACCGGCGCCGGGCCGCCCTCGAAGAGGAAGGCGATCAGGAAGAAGATGTCGCCGTTGCTCGCCGCCACCTGGCCGTCGCAGTTGGCGTCGCCGGCGAGCGTCGAGACGGTCACCACCGGGCAGCCGGCCGACTCGAGGAACGCGCCGTTCATGGCGCGCAGCTCGTAGCCGAGGGCCGGGGCGTCGATCGGGGCGCCCTCGTCGGTGAAGCTGGTGGTGTCGTCGAACAGCTCGGCGATCATCCGGCCGTCGCGGTAGAGGTCGTAGCGCCAGATTCCCGACTCGGGGTCGCCCGCCGGGCCCCAGGCGAACTGGACCTGGCCGTCGGCCACCGAGAGCGTGGGGGCGGGGCAGCTCGGCGGCGAGGCGTCGTCGAGGCAGCCGGTGGTCGCCAGGTGGGGTTCGCGGAGCTGGGTCCAGGTCAGGGCCAGGCCGTTGCCGGCGTCGGCCACCGAGTCGGCGAAGCCGCGGTTGGTGTAGCGGCGCACGGCGAGGTGCAGGGTGCCGTCGATCTCGACCTGGTCTTCGAGCACTCCGCGGCCCGAGAACGAGCCGCCGCCCGAGGAGAAGATCGTGAAGCGGTCGCCTGCTCCACGCACCACCGCCCGGCTGGGCAGGTTTTCGACGCTCAGGGGCAGCTCGGCGGTGACCGGAGCCCCGGTGAGGTCGAAGATCCGGAAGTAGAGCTCGTTGCCGGGCGGATCGACGCCCTGGTCGACCATCCACGCCGCGCCCACCAGCCGCTGGCCGGTGACGGGATCGAAGGTGAAGCCGCTCGCGAACGGGGCGTGCAGGATGCCGAAGGTGGTCAGCGGCACCTGGTCGGCGACCGCCCCGCCGAACGGATCGACGAAGCCGAAGTAGAGGTCCGGCGTGCCGGCGTCCCACTGCCGCCAGAGAAGGGCCCAGCCGGTGCCGGTCCAGTGCACGCCGGGGTTGGGGCCGACGACGGAGGTGCCGAGGAGGATCGCCGCGCCCAGAGGGTTGCCGTTCGGATCCAGCCGCTGGAACGCGAGCCGGCCGGCTTGGAGCCAGGCGACGCCGTATTCCCCGCCGCTCCAGGCGAGGGAAGCGATCGGGCCGCCCCCGGCCCCGGTGGCCACCTCGACCTCGGGGGTCAGGGCGCCGCCGCCAGCGTCGAAGCGCTGGAAGACGACGGTCTGCCCGGTGTCCTTGTAGGCGATGGCGAAGCTGTCGCCGACCCCGACCAGCGCCGGCACGTTGAACAGCTCGCGGCCGCTCACGGGGGAGAGGTCGAAGGCGACGCTGCCGTCGCCGGCGAACCCCCGCGCGTAGAGCTGGTTGGTTCCGGTGGGCGCGCGGTCGGTCCAGACGGCGACGAAGCCGGCGCCGAGAGGAGCCGTGACCGCCCGTCCGGCGCCGGCGGCGAACGTCGCCTCCCCGCCCGTGTGGCAGCAGGTGAGGTCGTTGGGGCCGTTCAGCACGCCGCCGGTCACCGGGTCGGCGACCGCGCCGCCGAGCTCCTGGGAGCCCTGGCGGTTCTCGCCCCAGGCGGCGAACAGGGAGCCGCCTCCCACGGCGCCGCGGGGGAGGAAGGAGTCGTGCCCGTCGACGGCGCTCAGCAACTGGCGGCGGCGGCCACCGACCTCCACCGGCGAGCCGGCGGCGTCGGTGAGGATGAGCCCGGCCTCCCAGCCGCTGGCGTTGGTGAAGCTGGTGGTGAGCACCGCGAACCCGCCGCCCGGGCGGAGGGAGATCTGCGGCAGCTCGTCGTAGACCGGCCAGGGATCGCCGGGCAGCTCGGGATCGAAATCGTCGGAGATGCGGACCGCCACGCCGATCGGCACCCCGTCGCCGCCGACCCGCTGGAGGAACAGCGCCTCCTCGTCGCCGGCCACCGTCGGGACGTTGACGCTGGCGACCGTCCACACCACCGCCCATTGTGCCCCGTCCCAGGCCACGTCGCTGTAGAACGCGCTCTGGTCGGGGCCGGCCGTCCACAGCACCGTCGGCGGCCCGGCGTCGGCATCGGAGCCGTCCGCCAGGCGGCGCTCGAAGAGGACCTCCATCGCGCCGCCGCCCGCCGGCTGGCGCAGGTACGCCACTCCGTGGTGGCTGCCGCTCCAGTCGGCGGCGACGTACTGTTCCCAGGCGTCGGTGTCGGTGACCCGTACCGGTCCGAGGTCGAGGTCGCCGTCGGCGCCGTAGCGGCGAAACTCGACGTCGGTGTACGGCGGGTCGAGCACGGCGAGGGTGAAGCGGCTCCAGTGGGTGCCGTCCCAGACCAGGGGCCGGTCCCAGTTCTCCCAGTCGGTGCCCTCGCCCGCTTCGAGCGCCACGTTGCGCCGCACCACTTGACCCGCGGCGTCCACCAGGGTGAGGAAGTCACCGCTGTGGACCTGGCCGGGCTCGCCGCGCATCGACTCGCCCCACATTACGGCGTAACGGCTGCCGTTCCAGGTCACCGCCGGGAGCTGGGACATGGCGTCGCCGGCCGACAGGGCGACCGTGCTGCCGGCGGGCAGTCCCTGGGCGTCGAGGAACTGGAGCAGGACCTCGTCGTCGGTGCGGGAGGTCCGCTCCTGGTAGACCATCGCCGGCATGCTCCCGAACGCCACCGCCGCGCCGCGTGCCCAGGTGTGGGGCGCCGAGAGCTGCTGCGGACAGATCAGCGCGGCCTGAGCCGGGAAGGTGACGGCCGTGGCGACGTTCGACGGCGGGTTGTCGCCGCCGGGGCCGAAGGAGATCACGCGGTAGTAGTAGAGGGTCGCCGGCGCCAGGCCCGAGTCGGTGTGGCTGGTGGCGTTCGGGTCGTTCAAGGTGACCACCGGCACCCAGCTCGCGCCGTCCGTGGAGCGCTCGACGTCGAATCCCAGCTCGTCGACCTGGGGATCGGCCCAGTACAGCTCGATGGTCGAGCTCGAGGTGGCGACGGCCAGGAGCTCGGTCGCCGCCCGGGTCCCGACCGTCAGGGTGCCGTGGAAGAGCTCGAGGGTGCCGATCCCCGGCTCCTCGGTGACAGTGCCGCCCTGGTTCGACAGGGCGGATGTGGCTGCGAGCGTCAGCGCCACGGGAGTGGGCGGGGCCAGCGGGCGGAGGGTGACCCGCAGCCGCGCCACCTGGTCGCACCCCGGCGGGTCGGCGTCGAGGGTGAAGGGGAGCGGCGAGGCGCCCTCGTCGTAGGCGGCGACGTAGGTCAGGGTGCCGCCCGCCAGGTTGCTGGCCTCGAAGAGCGGCGCGAAGGGGGCGGCGATGCCCGCCTTCTCGGCGACCGCGGTGGCGATTCCGGCCGCCGGGGCGAAGGTCACCTGCAGGGCGAAGCCCTGGATGCGGTTGCCGGCGCCCGAGTCCGTCCCCAGCGGGGTGGCGGCGCGGTCGCAGACGGTGATCGGCACCAGCACCTCCTCGCCCTGGAAGCCGGCGCCGTCGCCGACGGTCACGGCGTCGGGGGTCTTGACCCGCAGCGTCGGCCCGAACTCGGAGGTGTTGCCCAAGGCGTCGGTGGCGGTGGCGGTGAGTTCGAAGTACGCTGCAGGTATTGAGACCGTGGCGTTGAAGCCGCCCCCGCCGTCGGCGAGCACGGTGGCGAGGTGTTGGGCACCCTCGCCGTATCCCGAGGGATCGAGAGCGGCGGCGAAGACCTCGACGGCGCTGTTCGGGGGTGCGGTGCCCGAAAGGTCGAAGCTGCCGCCGCCGTTGTCAACGTGGCCGGTGATCTCGGGGTGGTTGAGCCAGGTGTTGGCGCCGCGGTCGAGGTCGCCGGGGTCGTTGGCGATCGGGATCGGGCTCCCCTGGCAGGAGTCGAGGCTGATGCCCAGCGCGTCGTTGGCGACCATGCGGTTCTGGGTGAGGGTGTTGCGCTCCGCCGGCAGGCGGAAGCGGAACAGCTCGCCGCAGAGGCCGGCCTGACCGCCGGCGCAGGCGCCGCCGAGGGCGCCGTCGGTGGTGAAGCCGACCGTACCGGGCCCGGCGGCGCTCACCGTCAAGCGCGCTCCACCGCACCCTTCGTGGAAGTCCACTTCGATGGCATGCGCGCCGGAGAGGAAGACGCCGTTGCTCGCCTGCCCGTGATCGACGCTGACGATTTCGACGCCGTCGACGGCCAGTCGAGCCTGGTTGTCGGCGTCGAGAGTGAACGTGTAGCCGCCGGCGGCGCCGACGCTGACCGTGCCCGACAGCCGCATTCCGAAGTGATCGGAGAAGGGAGCGCCGCCCCCGTCCACCGGGGTGATGCCGTCGCTGGTGAAGAACCCGCCGGGGTCGCCGAACTCGAGCACCGCGAACACCGCCACGGCGTCGGCGGGGCCGAGGTCCGAGTAGTCCGGGTATGGCGAGGCGTCGCCGTCGCTGACGTTGATCCCGTTCGAGCCGTTGTGGGCGATCACGTTGCCCGGCCCGATGCGGTTGTCGCTGGCGCCGGCCCCTGTCTGGCTCGACAGATAGCCGACCCAGACGCCGTGTCTGCCGTTGCCACCGGGGGCGCCGTCGAGGTGGACGCCCACCGAGTTGCACTCGACCGTATTGCCGGCGCCGGCGCCGGGCGCCAGACCGGCTGCCACCTTCAGGCCGTCGCCCCCGAAATCCACGACGGCGAGGCCGCGGACGAGGTTGTCCGCCGACACCACCGCCAGGCCGTCGGCGAAGGCCCCGGCCAGGCTGCCGTCGAGCTCGACGTCGGGGATGCAGTCGGCGCCGAAGTCGGCGTCGATGGTGGTGCCGTCCTCGGTCAGATCCGGAAGCTGGTTCAGCAGGTGGATCACCTGCCCCGCCATCCCCGGGTCGAAGGCGATGGTGGTGAAGGTGCCGTCGCCGTTGGCCTGCTGGATGGCGTCACGCAGCGAGCCGGGGCCGCTGTCGTTGGCGTTGGTCACGACCAGCGCGTTGGCGACGATCGGCTCGCCGCCGGAGAACTCCGAGGTGTTGCCGGCCGGGTCGGTGGCGGTGGCGGTGACCGAGAAGTAGCCGGGCGGCAGGTTGACCACCCGCGACCAGTTGCCCAGGCCGGAGGCCACCACCGAGCCCAGGAACACCTGCCCCTCGCCGAATCCCGAGGGGTCGGGCTGGCGGGCGAAGACCTCCACCGTGGCGTCGGCCGGCGCCGTGCCGTCGAG
The DNA here is from genome assembly GCA_964573125.1 of uncultured Thermoanaerobaculia bacterium. GTDB lineage: Bacteria > Acidobacteriota > Thermoanaerobaculia > Multivoradales > JBCCEF01 > CAVSQV01. The sequence continues at coordinate 5,191 of CAZNIX010000119.1, read as the reverse complement.
CTGGAAGTCGCCGCCGCCGAGGTCGGTGACGTCGGTGATCTCGGGGAAGTTGAGCAGCGTGTTCGGTCCCACGTCGGCGTCGCCGGGGTCATTGAGGTTGACGCCCCATGGCCCGCCGTCCGGTCCGAGGTCGATGCCCAGGCCGCCGTTGTCGTGGCTGCTGTTCTGCGTGAGGGCGTTGCCGTCGGAGGCGATGCGCAGGTGGAACAGCTCGCCGCACAGCCCGGGTTGGCCACCGGCGCAGGGGCCGAGGGCGGCGTCGGTGGTGAAGGACACCGCGCCCGGACCGCTGACGGTGACCCGCAGCCCGGCGCCGCCCCATGCCTCGCGGAAGGCGAGCGCGAGGTCGTGGTTCCCGAGGGTGAGGAAGCCAATGACCGCGTCCCCCGGCCCTGCGGCCTCGTGGTCGATCCCGCCGACCCACAGGTGGGCGTTGTCGTCGAGCGCTGCGAAGGTGAAGGTGTAGGTGCCCCCGACGGACACGTTGAGGGCGCCGGTCAGGCGCATGCCGAAGGTGTCGTGGAAGGTGCCGCCGCCGCCGTCGACGATCGGCGCTCCGCCGACCTGGTGGAAGGCGCCGTCATCGTTGAAGTCGATGGCGCTGAAGATCTCCACGGCATCCGGTACCAGCGCCGGGAAGTCCGGGTACTGGTCGTCCAGCCCGTCGCGCACGATGATCCCCGGGCCGTCCTGCCAGGCGATTTCGTTGTCGGGACCGACGGTGTTGCCGTTGCTGCCTTCCGACAGCTCGACCCCGGCGCCGTTGAACACGATGCGGTTGCGCGTGAAGGTGTTGCCGCCGGCGCTCACGACCTTGATGCCGAACGTGGCGATGCCACGATCCGCGGCCCCACCGAGATCGGTCCCCAGGTAGTTGCACTCGACCAGGTTGCCGTTGCCGAAATAGATCGCGATGCCGTCACCGCCGCAGCCCGGGCAGTCGAAGCTGTGGATCGCGAGGCTCGCGACGCGGTTGCCGTCGGAGTTGACGGTGATGCCGTTGCCGCCGATCCCCGCGAGCGCGGAGCCGTCGATGGCGACGTCCGGCACGCAGTCGCCGTTGACGTCGCCGTCGAGATCGACGGGATCGGAGCCGAGGTTCGGCAGCTCGGTCTGCGGGACGATCGTCGAACCCGCCATCCCGGGGTGGAAGCGGATGGTGTTGGGGAGCCCGTCCTGTTGCGCCTGAAGCAGCGCCTGGCGCAGCGATCCTGGACCGTCGTCGCCTGGGTGGGTCACCATGAGCTCGACGGTGCCCGCGAAGCGGTGCTCCCACACCCCACCGGTGGTGGCGATCAAGACCCGGTCGGTGTCCGTCGGGTCGACCTGGATCGCCTCGATCCCCGGCTGGAAGGGCAGCCCGTCGTTGACCAGTGCCCAGGTCTGCCCGCCGTCGAGGCTGCGGTAGAAGCCGCCGCTGTTCCAGGTGCCGGCGTAGATCGTCTGCGCCGGCGGGCAGCACTCGTTGGGGTTGACCGCCACGGCGTTGGTGTTCTCGGCGAGGACCTGCGTCCAGGTGCCGCCCCCGTCGTTGCTGCGGTAGATCCCCGCGTTGGACCCCTCGGCCGCCATCAGCACGACGTTGGAATCCTGCGGGTGGACGAGGAGCTGATCGACGTGGAAATCGCCCGGCAAGCCGCCGCCGAGCTGGAACCAGTCGGCCCCCCCGTTGGTGGTCTTGAACACTCCCGACGGCCCTCCCTCGCGAGCGCCGGCGTAGAGCGTGTTGCCGTCGCTGGGGTCGACGGCGAGGGCGCGGAGCTGCAGGGACGCCAGGCCGTTGTTCGCCGGGTTCCAGATGGCGCCGCCGTCGGTGGTCTTGTAGACCCCGTCGCCGGCGCTCCCCGAGCCGTAGCCCGCGAAGTAGACCGTCTGCGGGTCGGCCGGGTGGACCGCCACATCGCCCTCCTGGAAGCAGCAGAGGGTGCCGCCGGTGGCGTCGTTCCAGGTGGCGCCGCCGTCGCCGCTGCGGTAGAGGGTGTTGCCCATCGCGTAGATGCTGCCGGAGGCGAAGGCGCCGGCGGTGACCTCGGGCAAGGGCAGGCCGCCCCAGGTCGCTCCGCCGTCGGTGCTCTTGTAGCCCGGAGCCGCCCCGGCGTAGACGTCGGAGGTCGACGCCGGGTCGATCAGCAGCGAGTGGGACTTCGAGTGCGGGAAGCCGACCGCCTGCACGCCGCCGTTGGCAGGCGCCCAGGTGGTGTTGCCGTCGGTCGACTTGTAGACGCCGAGCTGATAGCAGCCGGCGTACAGAGTGGCCGGGGTCACAGGGTCGAGGACCACCGCGGAGGCCCGTCCGCCGCAGGCTGCCGTCGAGCTCCAGTTGGTGCCGCCGTCAGTGGTCTCGAAGACCTCTCCGCCGGCGACGTAGACGGTATCGGTGTCGCTGGGGTCGATGGCGATCTTGCGCCGGGTGGTCCCGTCGAAAGCGACCGCCGGCGCCTGCAGCACCCAGTTGGCTCCGCCATCGACAGTCTTGTAGACACCGTCGGGGCCTCCCGCCCAGGCGGCGAGCCAGATCACCTGGGGGTCGCCGGGGTCGATGGCAATGGTGAACACCGAGGTCAAGACGGTGCCGTTGCTCCAGTCCGCCCAGGTGTCGCCGCCGTCGGTCGAGCGCCAGATGCCGTTGTTGTCGAGGCCGGCGTAGACGGTCGCGGGGGTCGCGGGATGGACGGCAAGGTCGAAGATCGGGTTTCCGGGCAGGGTCCCCGCGCCGACCTGGGTCCAGCTATCGGCCCCGTCGGTGGACTTGAAGAGCGCGCCGCCGTCGGAGCCGGCATAGAGCACGTCCGGATCGCTCGGGTCGATCGCCAGGCTGACCACGTAGGCCGAGATCCCGCTGCCTGCGGTGTTCCAGCTCTGCCCCCCGTCGGTGCTGCGGTAGAGGTTGCCGTCGCTCAGGTAGAGCGTGCCGCTGGCGGGGTCGGAGAGCAGCACGATGACGTTGGTGCGGTTGAAGGGAAGCGCCGGCTGGTCGTCGGTGAGGCTTGTCCAGGTCGCCGCGCCGTCCGTGCTGCCGTAGATGCCGCGCCACTGCGGCGCCACCCACAGTCGGGCCGGGTTGCCCGCGTCGATCTCGAGCTTGGCTCCGTAGACGTCCCCCCCTTCCGGGAACGTCGTCGTCCACACCCCGTCGCCGGCCCGGGCGGCGCCGGCCGAGAGGGCGGTGGCGAGGGTCAAGGCGCAGGCGAGCGACACCCCTCGCCGCCCGCCGGTCAGCGGTCTACGCATCGTCATCATGACTCGTACCCTCCCGATCTCACGGTAAGCCTTCAGCGGTCTTTAACGGACGCCGGACGGGCGGTGGCTGAAGCGCGGGCGGGCTGGCAAGGCCAGGACCCCATCCCTCCGACGGCTCGGGGTCGATCACGTGAGGCAGGAACCCCGTGCAGGAGGCCCCTCGGGCTTGGGGGAGACCCCGGATTCTCGGCTTGTACCAGCTCACCCGACCCGGCGCCACACCCGTTCGGGTAGGGCCGGTGAGGCCGGGCCGGAGCTGTGGGATGACGGTCAGCCGCCCGCGATCTCGCCGATCCGCTCGCCCATCCGCACGCTCCGCCCCGGCGCCAGCCCTTCGTCCCAGCGCACCCGCCCGGGGGCGAAGAGGACGATCACCGTCGAGCCCATCGCGAAGCGGCCCAGCTCCTCGCCCTTGTCGAGGCGGACCTCGGCGTCGGGGACCCACGCGCGCGCCTCGCGGCCGCGAGGCGGGGTGACGCGGCCGGCCCAGACGGTCTCGATCGAGCCGACCAGGAGCGCGCCGACCAGGACCACCGCCAGCGGGCCGGCGGCGGTGTCGAACAGCGCCGCCACCCGCTCGTTGCGCGCGAACAGCCGCGGCACCGCGCGCACCGAGGAGCGGTTGACCGCGAACAGCCGCCCCGGGACGTGGACGGTCTCGACCAGCCGGCCGGCGAGCGGCATGTGGATGCGGTGGTAGTCGCGCGGCGCGAGGTAGAGGGTGGCGAAGGCGCCGCCCTCGAACGGCGCCGCGCGCTCGGGCGAGCCGCCGAGGAGGTCGGTCAGCCCGAACTCGCGCCCCTTGGCCTGGAACAGGGCGTCGGCGGCGATCGCGCCCGCGGCGCTGACCGCGCCGTCGATCGGGCAGGCGATCTCGCCCGCGCCGGGCGCGATCGGCCGCGCTCCCGGGGCGAGCGCGCGGGTGAAGAAGGCCTCGAAGCTCGGGTAGCGGCGCGGGTCGGGCTGGGCCGCCTCGGTGAGATCGACCCCGTTCGCGCGGCGGAAGAGCGCGATCATCGGCGCCCTGACCGGCGCCCACCGCGAGCGGGCGAGCGCGCCGGCGGCGCGCGACAGCGGGTGGTGGGGGAGGAGGGCGAGGAGCGCGGCGCGCAGGCGGTCGGCGGGCGCGGCCGGCCCCTCGACCGGATTCGCCCCGGGGCTCGGGTCTCGCTCGGCCATGGGCGCCCGCGGTCAGGTGCGCGCGAGAGCGCCGCCCCGGTCGCCGCGGCTCACAGCGGGGAGCCGTCCTCGGCGACGCGGAAGCCGCCGACCCGCAGGCCGGCGACGTCGCGGCGGGTGACGCGGGTGGCGACGGCGACGCGGTCGTCGTGGACCGACTGCAAGCGGCCGAGCCCGAGGCAGAACCCGCCGGCGTCGAGGAGGCCGACCACGGTGCCGGCCGGCGGGAGGCGATCGCGTGCTTCGCCGGCGGCATTCCTGTCGGGCTCGGGCTCCGCGCGACGATCGCCCGCCGCCGGATCGCCGCCGCCGTGGTGTCCATTGCCGGCGCCGGCGGCGCCGCGATCGTGTCCGTTGCCGGCGCCCCGGAAGCCGTCGTCGCGGCGGTTGCCGGCGGCGACGTGCCCGTTGCTCGCCGCCGCTTCGCCGTGCCCGGCCGCGGCTCCGCCGCCGTTCCCGGTCCACGGCCCGGCGGCCCAGTCGAGCACCAGCCGGCCGGCGCCGAAGAGGCGCACCGAGGCGTCCCAGAGGTGGGCGCGCAGACGGCCCTCGCGGTGGGACTCCTCTTGATCCGGGGTGCACGGGCGGGCGGCCGCCGACGGGGCGAGCCGGTGGACCGCGCGCCCCTCGCGCTCGAGCAGCGCGAGCAGCGGCGCCAGCTCGCCCGCGCGCTCGATCGCCACCACCTGGTCGGCGCCGGTCGCCTGCGCGAGGTGGTAGAGGAGGGCGCGGCCGGCGGCGTCGCCGACCCGGCCCGGTGTGTCGAGCACGA
>CAZNIX010000118.1:0-11145 GCA_964573125.1 uncultured Thermoanaerobaculia bacterium | reverse complement strand
GGGCGCCGCCGCGGGTCCGTCCGCGCCCGTCGCCTCGCCGTAGGCCGCGAGCGCGCGGTCGGCCGGGCGCCTGCTCGCGCGCTACCGTTCGGCCGGCGCCCGCGCCCGGCCGCCCATCACCTGGGCGTAGGCCGCGAGCACCTCGCGCGGGTCGCCGTCCAGGCGCAGGCGGCCCTGCTCGAGCCACAGGCAGCGGTCGCAGCTCGCGAGGATGTCCTCGTCGTTGTGCGAGACCAGGAACAGCGTGGTGCGCTCGAAGCTCGCGATCCGCTCCGCGCAGCGGCGGCGGAACGAGGCGTCGCCGACGCCGAGCACCTCGTCGAGGATCAGGACGTCGGGGGTCCAGGCGGTGGCGATCGAAAAGCCGAGCCGCGCCAGCATGCCGGTCGAGTAGTTGCGGATCGGCGAGCGGATGAAGTCGCCGAGGCCGCTGAACTCGACGATCGCCTCCGCGCGCTCGGCGATCTCGCGCCGGCTGCGGCCGAGCAGCAGGGCGTAGAGGTAGACGTTCTCGAGCCCGGTCAGCTCGGTGTCGAAGCCGGTGCCGAGCTCGAGGATCGGCGCCAGCCGGCCGCGGATGAGCGCGCGCCCGCGGGTCGGACGGAGCACTCCCGAGATCACCTTGAGCAGGGTCGACTTGCCGGCGCCGTTGCGGCCGACGACGCCGATCCGCTCGCCGGGCGCGGCCGCGAACGAGACCTCGGAGAGCGCCCACAGCTTCTCGTACGAGAGCGCGCCCTTGAGCCAGTGGATGGCGTATTCCTTGAGCGACGGGATGCGCTGCTTGGCCAGCCGGTAGCACAGCGAGACGCCGTCGAGGCGGACCGACGGCGCGGCGGCGGCGTCGGTCGCCGGCCGGGGCGGCGGCGCGCCGGCCAGCACGGTGGTCGCGGCCCGCTGGGTCCGGGGCATGGAGGTCTCGGGCATCGCGAGGTCGGGGCGGAACGGCTCGTCCGGCGGGGGCGATCGGCGGCCGGGCGAGCATACCAGAGGCCCCCGGCGCGCCTCCCTACCGACGGCTGAACGCCGCGAAGAGGTCGTCGCCGCTCACGACCACGGTGTCGGGGACCAGGCCGGCGCGCGGCGCCTCCCGCGCCGCCAGCTCCGCGGCCCGCGCGACCGGCCAGCGCGGGGTCCTCCGCGGCTGTTGCGTCCGGAATACCGCCACCCGCTCGGCGCCGGCGACGTCGAGACAGCCGCGCAGGTGGCGGTAGGTGAGGGGCCGCGAGAAGTCGAGCAGCCACTGCCGGCGGTCGCGGCAGACGTAGAACTCCCGCGCGCCCGCCTGGCTCACCCGCCACACGTCCACCTCGCCCCCGCCCTCCCCCCGGTGTACGAACCGCCACCGCCACCGTCGGTGGTGGGTGAACACGTGGATGAGGTTGAACTGGTCGACGTAGACGGCCTCCGGCGCCGGGAGCAGCTCGCGGAACCGGTTCATCGGGCGCTGCATGAGGTAACCCCGGGTGACCTCGAAGTGGCTCGCCCAGTTCGCCGTGTTGAGGACGCCGGCGAGCGCGAGCAGGCAGACCGCGAGCGCTCCGATCCGGCGCGGAGACCCGCGCACGACCTCGGCGACGGCCAGCGTCGGCACGACGACCAGGAACGGGAACAAGAAGTACTGGTGACGCTGCGTGCCGCCGTAGGGGTAGCGGCCGACGAGCGCCAGGGCGACGAGCAGGGCGGTCATGGCGAGGAGCAGGAGCGGCGGGACGCGGCGGGCGACGGCGCCGTTCCCGCCGCCGCGCGCGGGAGCGCAGGCCAGCCAGACGGCGGCCGCGAGGAAGGCCGCGACCAGCGCGCCGACCGCCCAGCCTGCGAGCCCCGGCTCGGCGACCAGGAGGGTCGAGGCGTAGGGCCGGTGGTGGAGCGCGGGGGCGAAGAGCGAGAACAGCGCCTCGGTGTTGCGCCAGACGAACTCGAAGGCCCCTTCCCGCCCGGCGTCGAACATGAACGCCGAGAGGTGGTGGATGCGCCCCGACCAGGAACCGACGTGGACCCCGTACTCGAGAGCGAGGACCGCGAGCGGCACGCCGAAGGTCAGGAGGCTCGCCGGCCAGCGCCGCCGCGCCTGGGCGAAAAAGCGGCGGCGCCGCTCCCGATCGACCACGGTCAGGACCGCGGCCGTCGCGCAGCAGCCGAGGAAGAAGAGCGACGCCACGTAGTGGGTCAGCAGGGCGAGGCTGGTCGTGAGCGCGAAGGCCGCGCGCGCCCGCGGTCGCGGCGCCGCGGACGATCGCTCGACGAGATCGAGAAACGCCAGGGTCGCCCACAGCATGAAGAAGGTGGCGAGGGCGTAGGCGCGGACTTCGAGACCCACGGTGACGGTGGTCAGCGACGTGCCGAACGTGAACGCCGCGATCGCCGGCAGCCAGGGATGGCCGGCGGCTCGCTGCACGATGCGCCCGACCAGCCACGCCGAGCCGAGGCTCGCGGCGACGGAGACCAGCCGGTAGGCGATCGCGTTCGGGCCGAGCGCCGCGATCGCGGCCTTCAGCGCGAGGTAGAAGAGCGGCGGGTGGGCGTTGCGATCGATCTCGTCCCAGAACGAGTACCAGGTGTCCTGGCGGGCGATGAAGACGTGCCAGAAGGCGTCGAAGCCGATGAACTCGCCGCGGGCGAGCGCGAGGAAGGGGAGGGCGCTCGCCGCGACGGCGAGCGCCAGGGACCAGTGCGGACGCCGCGGCGACCCGGGCCGGGGCTCGTCCGGCGCGTGCGGGGCGGGGCCGGCGTTCATGGCGGCGAGCGTCACCCTCGGTGGCGGCGTCGGAGTCCGGCGGCGGTTCGGTTCCCCGGCGGGGGCGTTTCCGGCGGCTAGAGGTAGAACGCGATGCGATCGCTCAGGCGGCGGAACGCGATCACCCCGATCAGGAGCGCCACCGCGGTGATCGCGAGCGTCACCGCGAGGTGCGAGAGCGGCGGGATCTTGCCGAGGTAGATCGGGTCGCGGAACACCTCGAGCAGCGAGCGCAGGGGGTTGAAGCGCACCAGCCAGAGATAGCCGGCGGGGATGATCTCCTTGGGGTAGAAGACCGGCGTCAGGTAGAACGCGATCATCATCAACACGCCGATCAGCTCGACCACGTCGCTGAAGAAGGCGGCGAGCGGCGACAGCAGGAGCCCGGCGCCGAGGGTGAAGGCGGCGGCGAGCACGATCGAGACCGGCAGGAACAGCAGCGCCGGCCGCAGCGGGTGGCCGGTGGCGATGAGGATCACGAGCAGCGGCACCAGCGCGAAGAGCAGGTTGGCGAGGCCCGAGGCCACCGCCGCGACCGGGAACACCGCCTTGGGCAGCGGCAGCCGGACCAGCAGCCCGGCGTTGGCGCGCAGGCTGTTCATCGCCGTGACGATGCTCTGGGAGAAGAAGTTCCAGAACAGGATCCCGGACAGCGCGTAGACCGGGAAGTTCCGGATCTCGAAGCGGAAGACGGCGGAGAACACGACCGCCAGCACCGCCATGGTCAGGAGCGGCTGGAGCATGGTCCACAGAAAGCCGATCGCCGAGCGCCGGTAGCGCACCTTGAGGTCGCGCACGACGAGGTACCAGACCAGGTCGCGGAAGCGGAGGAGGTGGATCATCGCTCGGTCCAGCCGGATCGGAGGGGCCTTTCTACACCGCCGGTCGGTGAGCGGGCAAGCGGGCGCCGGGGTGGCGCCGGCGAGGCAGGCGCGGCGGCGGCGCCCGGGACGGCCGGCGGGCCGTTCAGGGTGAGGCCGTTTCGGCGCCGCGGGGAGGGGCGTATAGGATCGCCCGCGATGGCGATCGGCTCCGAGCAGTACCGCGACGCGCTCCGGCACTTCCCGGCCGGGGTGACCATCGTCACCCTACGCGCCGGCGAGCAGGTGCACGGCCTGACGGTGTCGGCGTTCGTCTCGGTGTCGCCCGAGCCGCCGCTGGTCGCGGTGATCATCGACCACCGCCACAAGGCCTCGCCGCTGCTCGCGCGGGCGGGCACCAGCTTCGCGGTCAACGTCCTCGGCGAGGACCAGGTCGAGCTGTCGAACCGCTTCGCCTGGCTCAAGGACGAGGACCGCTTCGCCGCCGGCCGCTGGTCGGCCGCCGCCACCGGCGCGCCGGTGCTCGAAGACGCGCTCGCCTGGCTCGACTGCCGGATCGTCTCCCACCATTCGGCGGGCACCCACACGATCTACGTCGGCGAGGTGCTGGCGAGCGCCGTGCCGCGCCCCGACCAGCCGCCGCTGGTCTACTGGAACCGCGGCTACCGCAAGCTCGACCGGCACGAGGCGGGCTGAGGTCGGCCGATGCGCGGAGGCGTCGCGCGCGCCGGGGCGAAGAGCGCAGGCACGCCGAGCGGGGGCCCGGCCGAGGCCCCCCGCCGGCGTCGGTCCACCCGGGCGTCGGGCCGCCCGCGCGCCGCCCTGCTCGCGCTCGCCGCCGCGGGCGGCCTCGCCTGCGGCGGCGGTGAAGGGGCGTACTGGGCCATCGACCGGCGGCTGATCCCCGACGGCGAAGCGATCTTCGACTCCGCCACGGTCGTCCGCTCGCGGCCGGTCCGTTCCTGGCGGTTCGAGCAGCCGGGCGACCTCGCGCCGTGGAGCGCGGCATCGTCCGCCCGCGGCTTCGGAGTCCGGGGCGGCGTCCTGTGGCTGCCGTGGTACGGCGAGCCCGAGAGCGTCCTCGACCTCCGCGAGCCCCTCTCCCCGCAGGCCGTCGACGCGCTGGAGCTCGAAGTGATCGGGCTCAAGCGCGGCGCCGTCAGCGCCGAGTGGCGGCGCCCCGGCGAGCCGTTCGCTCCCGAGCGCCGGATCGAGACCCACCGCGGCGTGCGCACCGAGCAGTCGGCGTACCGATACCGGCTGTCGCTCGCCGGCCACCCGCAGTGGCGGGGCGAGCGGGTCGAGCTCCGCCTCGGCTTCACGGTCAACCCGAGCACGACGCCGCTGCTCCAGCGTGTCGAGGCGGTACGCGACGAGCTGGACGAGGCCGCGCTCGCGGCGGCGCTCGGCCGGCCGTGGAAGGCGACGCTCGAGCGCGATGTGCGCAACATCCAGCTCGCGGTGCCCGGGGCGCCGATCGTGCACGAGGTCGTGGTCCCCCGCGGCGGCGTCGCCGAGGTCGCCTACGGCGTGCAACCGGGCCTGCCGTCCGGGCTGCGCTTCCGGGTCGGCGTCGAGGACGGGGGCGAAACCGCGGTGGTGCTGGACGATCTCGTCGAGCCGGGCGCGGGCTGGCGGGAGGCCCGGCTCGATCTGCGGCGGTTCGGCGGCCGCCGGGTGCGGCTGCGCTTCGAGACCGACGCCGAGGGCCGGCTCTACGATCCTCGCTTCGGGTTCGGCCTGTGGGCCGAGGCCACGCTGCTGCGGCCGAGCGAAACGCCGCCGCCGATCGTCGTCCTGGTCTCGATCGACACCCTGCGCGCCGACCGCCTCTCGCTCCACGGCTACCGCCGTGCGACCACGCCGCACCTCGACGCCTGGGCGCGCGAGCGGGCGACGGTGTTCCGGCGCGCGGTGGCGGCGGCGCCCTGGACCCTGCCCGCCCACGTCTCGATGTTCACCGGCCTCGACGCGCACCGGCACGGGATCAACCACGAGGGGGCCGCGGGGCCGGAGCTGGAGATGCTGGCCGAGGCGCTCCAGCGCGCCGGCTTCACCACGGTGGCGGTGACCGGCGGCGGGTTCGTGCACCCGAGCTGGGGGTTCGCCCAGGGTTTCGACGGCTACCGGTACTACCGGGACGAGGGGGGCCACAAGGACGAGATGCGGGAGGGAATCCGCAGCGCGCTGGCGCTGCTCGCGGCCCGGGGCGACCGGCCGCTGTTCCTCTTCTTCCACACCTACGAGGTGCACCATCCCTACCGCGCCCGGCAGCCCTTCTTCGATCGGTTCAGCTCGTTCGATGCCGATGGCTATCACGTCCGCGGAGGCCGGGGTCCGGTGCGCGCCGCCGACGGGTTCCTCGACCTGCGTTCGTTGATCCTGCTGCAACGCGGCCGGGAGGTTTCCGACCAGGGGCTCCCGTTCACCACCGTCGAGCTGGCCAGCGACCTCTACGACAGCGGCATCGCCTATGCCGACCGGCTGCTCGCGCGGCTGCTCGGCGCGCTCTCGACCCCGGACCTCGGCCGCCGGGCGCTGGTGGTCGTCACCTCCGACCACGGCGAGATGATCGGCGAGCACGGGCTCATCGGCCACGTCGCGCTCTACGAGGAGAACCTCCTCGTGCCGCTGATCGTCTCCGCTCTCGGCGGTAGGGGGCACGGGCGGGAGATCGCCACCCAGGTGCGGAGCGTCGACCTCGCGCCGACCGTGCTCGACCTGCTCGGCCTGGAGCCCATGGCGGGGATCGACGGGGTGTCGCTCGCCGGGCTGCTCGACGGCGACCGCGGCGCGGTTCCACCGGTGGCCTGGAGCTACGCTGCGGCGTCGAACTTCGGCCTCGCGGCGAGCGTCCGGGGCCGGATCAAGTACATCTTCAGGAACCAGGCGTGGTCGTCGCCGGCGCCGACCGAGGAGCTGTACGACCTCGCGCTCGACCCCGGCGAGCGGGACGACCTCGCGGCCGCCGGCGATCCGCGGCTCGGGCGCCTGAGGGCGGCGGCCCGGCAGGAGCTGGATCGGGTCGAGCAGGGTCTGGGCATCGAGCTGCGCAACCTCGAGGCGAGGCCGTTGCGAGGCGTGCTCACCAGCCCTTCGATCCGGATCTTCCGGCTCAAGACCGCGACCCCCGGCTGCGCGGATCTCGAGCCGGCGGGCTCCGTGGGGGCCGCCTTTCGCCTCGCCCCCGGCGCCGCCTGCCGCCTCTGGCTCGAGGACGTCCACAGCCGCGAGCTCCTGGTCGACCTCTGGCTGGAGGGCTCCGGCGGCCGCGGCCACCCGGTCGCCCTCGATCTCGCCGACCTCGGCGCTGGGGTGCGGGTCGAGCCGGCCGCGGGCGGCGGCGGGCGGACGGTGCCGGCGGGCGGTCCGCCCGCCACCGGGATCGAGCTGGGCTGGCTCCGCGGGCCGTCGCTGCGCGCCGCCTCGCCTCCGGACGCCGACCAGGCCCTGCGCGAGCGGCTCCGCGCCCTCGGCTACCTCGATTGACGGCGACGGCGGCGACGGCGGCGGCGCTCCGGCGCCGGGGCGGTGCCGGAGGGGCGGGCCGTGCGCTTCGCTTCGAGTGGTCCGAGGCGACGGGGCGGCGCGGGCCGCGGCGAGATCCCCGATCGCGACGCGTATCATGCTCGGCGTGAGGACCACGATGCCGAGCCGCCGATCGAACCGTGAGCGCCGGTCCGCCGCCGGGACCACGGGCGGGGCGACCTTGGCCCTGGTCGCCGCCGCCGGCCTCGCCGTCGCCTGCGGTGGAGCAGGCGACGGTCTCTCCGTCACCGACTGGCGGGCCGAAGCGTCCCCGCGCCTGATCGAGGAGGCGCCGACGGTGACCTTCGAGCCCGAGCAGGTCTACGACGAGGCGGTCGTCTTCGAGCTCGATCTCGACCGCGAGCCGCCGCCCGCCGGCTGGCGGCGCTCGGACGCCGCCGCTCTCGCGGACGCCGGGCCCGGCCTGCCGATCCCGTCCGCCCTCGAAGGCGCCTGGCTGCTGGCGAGCGTCGAGCGGATCTCCGAGTGCGACCTCCTCGTCGTCGACGCCACCTGGGCCAGGAGCGCCAGCCTCGGGCTGGCCGTGACGCCGGCGGGATCGCCGCCGGCGCCCGGCGCCGAGCTCGCGGAGCCGATGGTCGCGGTCGGCAGGGACCTGTTTCTCGAGCGGGCGGCGACCGGGTTCCGCTTCGAGCTCCCGCCGTCCGTGCGTGGAGGTCCGCCCGGCGCCGCGCGGACGATCGCGTTGCAGCAGGTCGACGGCGATCCGGTGAGCGCCGTCCGCCTGCGCTGCATCCGCCAGCGCAGGGACCTGCAGGCGCTGGCCACGGCGCTGTCCAGGCAGTGGAAGGTCGACCTCGGCGGCGAGGTGCGCTTCGCGGTCGCGGCCTTGCCGGCGCAGCCGGTCGCGTTCCGGGCCGCGATTCCCGAGCGAGCGGTCCTGCGCTTCGGGTACGGCGCCGCGCCCGAGCACGAGTCGCCGGTAGGGGTCGAGATCGCCGCCCGGGCAACCGGCGCGCCGGACGGCGAGGTCCTGTTTCGGGCCGAACCGATCGCGCGCGGCGCCTGGCTCGACGCCGAGGTCGACCTCGCCCCGTACGCCGGTCGCGAGCTGACCCTCGAGCTGCGGGCGGTCAGCGCCGAGGGCTGGTCGGGGGAGGACACCCTCGCCTTCTTCGCTCACCCCGCGCTGGTTCGGCTCGAGACCGCCGGTCGCGTCCACCCTCCCAACGTGTTGCTGATCTCGATCGACACCCTGCGCGCCGACCACCTGGAGCTGTACGGCTACGAGCGGCGGACGGCGCCGAACCTCACCGCCTGGGCGGAGCGCGAGGCGGTGGTGTTCGAGCGGGTGGTGGCGCAGGCGCCGTGGACGCTCCCCTCGCACGTCTCGATGCTCACCGGGCTCGACGCCCTGGCCCACGGCGTGAACTACCATCGGCCGGCGCCCGAAGGGCTGGTGCTGCTCCCCGAGATCCTCCTCGCCCAGGGCTACCGGACGCTCGCCGTCACCGGCGGCGCCTACCTCGATCCCCAGTTCGGCCTGGGCCAGGGCTTCGAGCGCTACCGATACCACCGCGGCCAGGGCTACGAGCACGAGATGGAGGAGGGTCTCGAGGTCGCCCTCGCGTGGCTGCGCGACGCCGCGGACGAGCCGTTCTTCCTCTTTTTCCACACCTACAACGTCCACGAGCCCTACTTCGCGCGCGAGCCCTATTACAGCGCCTTCGCCGACGGCCGCGAGCCCGCTCCGGCGGTCGTCACCCGCGCCCTGCCGCCGCGGCGGGAGCTCGCCTTCCAGGCGCGGCGGGAGATGGTGTTCCGGCGGGACCGCGACGGCGCGAAGCCCGACCCGCACGTGGTGCGGGCGATGTACGACAGCGGCATCGCGCACACCGACCGGGGAGTGCAGCGGCTGCTCGGCGCGCTCGACGAGCTGGGGATCGCCGACCGTACGATCGTCGTTTTCACCTCGGACCACGGCGAGGCTCTGGGCGAGCACGGCCTGGCCGGGCACGGGGATCTCTACGACCACACGGTGCTGGTGCCGCTGATCGTGAAGCTGCCGGAGGGAGAAGGCGCCGGCGCGCGGATCGGCCGGCAGGTGCGGTCGATGGACATCGCGCCGACCCTGCTCGACCTCCTGCGGCTGCCGGCGCCCGCGCCGCTGACCGGGCTCTCGCTGCTGCCGATGATCCGCGGCTCCCGGCCGCCGGACGGTGACGCCGTCAGCTATGAGGCGATCGGCAACCGGGGCCTCGCGATCCGCAGCGGCGACGGCCACAAGTACGTGCTGGTCGACGCCGCGTGGAAGCCCACCGCGGTGCCGACGGAGAGCCTGTTCGATCTCCGCGCAGACCCCGCCGAGCTGCGCGCCTCGACCGACGAGTCACCCGCGATGCGACGGCTGCGACGCCGGGCTCAGCGGCAGTTGCATCGCTCCGCGACCGGCCTCCACGTGCGGATCCGGAACGCCGGGGACGACCCGCTGTGCGGGGTACTGCGGAGCGGCCTGCTGCGCCACAACTCGCTGAAGGTCCCGGCGGCCCAGTCGTTCGTGGACTGGATGGGGGCCGGCAAGGTCAGGCTTCGACTCCCGGCCCGCGAGGAGACGAGCCTGATCCTGCTCGACGTGGCGAGCGCGGCGCCGACGCTGAGCTTCGAGGCCGGCGGGTGCGGTCCGAGCTACCCGCCCGGCCACCGTCACGTCGGGTTCGAGCCCCTGATCGTCGAGCGGCCGCTCGCCGAGCTCACCAGCCCCCGCTGGCACCGGCTGGACGCGGGGCATTGGCGTCCGGCGTCCGGCGGCGGCACCACGGGGGCGGACGCCGTACTCTCGGTCGCCTGGGTCGGAGCGCTGTTTTCGATCGGCGAGCGGGCCGATGTGCCGGCGGGCGGCGAGCTGGAGCAGCGCTTGCGTGCTCTCGGCTACCTCTAGCAGGGCGACCCCAGGGCGCCCTCTCATGCGCCCACCGGCGCGCGCTGCGCCGCCGGAAGAACATCGGCCCGGGGCGCGCGCCGAGTCCACGACGCGCATCCCGGGCCTGAAACGAGCTTGGCGGATGGGCCTACAGCCGGCTGATCACGACCTCATCGACGTAGAACGAGCCCGAGGGGCTGCCGAACGAGCCGAACCCCTGGTCGCCGAAGCGGGCGATGCCCAGCGTGAAGCCGCCCAGGTTGAGATCGGTCCGGTCGGGGAAGATGTCGACGGTCGGCGCGCCCGGGCTGTCGAGCGTCCGGGAAGCGCGCACGATCCCGGCCCCGTTGCCCCCGGTCGAGTCATACTCGACGTCGACCCGGGTGGCCGTGGTCGCGGAGCCGCCGACCAGGAAGCCGGCGCCGGCCTCGACGAAGTTCCCGCTGAGCGCGTCGCGGGTCCAGACGTGGACACGCCAGGAGGTCCCCGCCGCGTTGCGGCGGACGAACACGATCATGCGCGAGGGCGTCGGGACGGCGAAGCTCTCGTACACCACCAGCGCGCGGATGTGGCCGGGCGCGGACACGCTCAGCAGGTTGGCCGGGTTGGCCGGGTTGGGATGGCCGGCGTCGACGTAGAAGCTGATCCGGGCCGCCGCCTCGCCGCCGCCGTTGAGCATGTGGTCGGACTGGACGAACGCCATGGTCTGGGGCTGGGTGACCAGGACCTCGAGGCCGCAGCCCGCTCCGGGAACGCCGCAGGCGGAGCTGCTCGAGGAGCCCATCGCCGCGTCGGCGTTGACGTCGAGGCTGCTCGCGGTCGCGATCGCCGGGGCGAGCACGGCCAGAGCGCACAGCAGGGTGATCGGATGGATCCTGAGCTTCATGATTCGGTCTCCTCTTCGCAGCCGTCGGTTACGGTGTCGTCGCCGACCATTCTACAGGGTCGGTCGGGGTTGGTCGTTCGGATCGTTCATGAGCGGCTCCGCCACGCGCCCAGGGCGCCGGACTCCAGGCCGTCGGCGAAGATGATTCCGGCCTCGCGGACGACCGGCTGGAACGCGTCCGCCGCGCCGGATTCCAGGCCCTCGGCGACGATGACGCCGGCCGCCTCGCGGCCCGCCGGGGCGGCGCCGTCCGCCGGGCCCCTGGCCGGCCGGCCCGGCCCCGCCAGCCACG